>JBIIVZ010000039.1:0-10975 GCA_044339175.1 Roseateles sp. | reverse complement strand
CCGTTGGAGCCGATCGGGCCCAGCTCGGGCAGGCGGAAGGCAGCGCCGTAGTTCTCGCACACATAGCCGCGTGACGGCCCATCCACCGCCACCTTGAACAACAGGCCGCGCGGCAGCAAGGCGATCTCGCCAGGGCACACATGCAGCAGACCGAGCTCGGTGGTGATCGTCAACACGCCTTGCTGCGGCACGATCAGCAACTCGCCGTCGGCATTCACAAAGGCGCGTTGCTCCATGCTTTGGTTGGCGGCGTACAAGTGAATGGCGATGCCAAACTGAGCCTCCGGGTCGCCGTTCAACGCCATCGTGCACAGGCCGTCGATGAAGTCGGCGGGCGCTGCCGGGATGGCGCTGGGTGACCAGCGCAGCGGGTCCGGCGGCGCGAGCTGCCCCTCGGCCGCACCGGACTTCAACAGCGCATGCGGCAGCGGCCGATAGCCGCTCACCACCACCGACGGCTGGCGGCGATACAGCCAGGTGCGACGGTTGTCGGCCCGTGGCGCGGTGAAGGCGGCACCGGAGAACAACTCGGCGTAGAGGCCATAAGCCACTTGCTGAGGGCTGTTGCGGCCCTGCGGCAGGCTGCCCGGCAGCGCCTCGCTTTGATGCTGGTTGCCGAAGCCGTGGAGGTAAGTCAATGTGTTCATGGCGTGGCCCTTTGCTGTGCTGTGGGTTCTGTGGGATGGGCGTCCAAGGTATTGCTGCGCGCCAGCGCCAGCGCTTCACCCAGCACGGCCCGGTCGCCGATGTGGTTGGACAGGATCAACACCAGCTTGGCCAACAACATGTCGGCCTGCTCGTCCGACAAGTCGCATTGGGCGGCGATCAGCTGTTCATAGAAACCATCGGGGTCGGCGATGTTGGGGCTGCGGTTCAGTGGATTCACTGGATTCAGGCTCATTCCTGGCCTCCTGTGTGCGTTTCAAACGCCAAACAGCGGCGCAGCGCTGCGTTGATTTTGGCCGCATCGAAGTGGCGCCAGCGCGCCGCCACATATTGATCTGGGCGGATCAAGTAGACGCTGCCGGGCCGGCCGTCATAGCGCTGTGCGATCAGGCCGGCGCTGTCCTCGATGTCGCGGCCCACGGCCAGCGGCTGGCAGGCGGACAGTTCGGGCCAGTCGGACAAATCCGGCAATGCGCCAAAGCTCAACAGCACAAAGCCCTGCCCCAGTTGCTGCAACAGCCATCCGGCCTTCCCGGCTTGCCCCGCTTTCAGCAACGGGGCGTCGGCGCAAGGGCTGCCCGGCTGCATGCCGGCCGCAAACTCGTCGCTCGGCGCGTCCGGCGTGTTCAACGCGGAGGTGAGGTAAGGCGTGGGCGTGGACAAGCGGCCGCTGTTGACCAAGGGCCGGGCAAAGGCCTCGGTCTTGGCCAGCTCCAGCACCGCGTTGCGCAAGCGCAGGCTGGTGCGGCTTTTTGGGCTGATGAAATCGGTGGAGCGGGTCGATTGGCGCAGGTTGTCGTCGGCCGCAAACGAGCGCTCGGCATGGTAGGAATCCAGCAGCGCCGCTGGGGCCCGCCGAGCCAGCACGGCGGCCAGCTTCCAGGCCAGGTTGTCGGCGTCTTGCACCCCGGAATTGGCTCCGCGCGCGCCAAACGGCGAGACCTGATGCGCCGCGTCGCCGGCAAACAGCACCCGGCCGTGGCGGAACTGCTTGATGCGCCGGCAGGCGAATTGATAGACCGACACCCATTCCAGCTCGAAGCGGGTGTGCGGCCCCAACATCGCCTGAATGCGCGGGATGACGTTCTCGGGCTGTTTCTCCTGCACCGGATCGGCGTCCCAACCGAGTTGAAAGTCGATGCGCCAGACGTTGTCGCATTGCTTGTGCAAAAGCACCGACTGACCGGGATGAAACGGCGGATCGAACCAGAACCAGCGCTCCGGCGCGCTGCCGAGCTGCTGCCAACCGGAGGCCGTTGCGCAAGCTTGCTGCGCCGCAGGCAGCGCTGCGCCGCTGTCCTCCAGCACCACATCGGCGATCAGAAAACGGTCCTGAAAAAACTTGCCGGCAAAGTCGGCACCGAGCATTTGGCGGGTGTCGCTGTTGGCCCCGTCGCAAGCGACCACCCAGTCGGCTTCGGCCTGAAAGCTGCCGTCCGGCGTGGTGATGGTCAGCCGCGCCGGGCTGTCATCGCCCTCGGCATCGGCCTGGGTCAAGGCGCTCAGCTTGTGCTTCCAGCGCAAATCAACCAGCGGCTGGCGCTGGCAGGCCGCCACCAATGCCGCCTCCAGGTAGTACTGCTGCAGATTGATCATGGCCGGCATGTGGTGCGCAGTCTGCGGCAGCAGATCGAACTGATAAGCCAGTTCGTCCCGAAAAAACACCTTGCCGATCTGCCAGTTCACGCCCTGCTCGACCAACGGTGCGGCCACGCCCAAGCGGTCCCAGACTTCCAACGTCCGCTTGGCGTAGCAGACCGCACGCGAGCCAATGCTGACGCTGTTGTTGTCGTCCAGCACCACGCAAGCCAGGCCGCGCGCGGCGCAGTCCAGCGCCAAACTCAAGCCCACCGGCCCGGCCCCGATGATCACCAGCGGGTGCCGCTGCACCACGCCGCTGCGCTGCGCCGCGCTCTGCACATAGGGGAACTCAGCGTAGGAGTAGGTTTTTTGCATGGCGCTTGGCCGGTTAGCCAGTTGTTGCCGAACGCGTTCGGTCAGAGGGTGGGAGCCACGTAGGGCGGGTCGCGACCCAATACTGTTCGGATAGAGCCCGTTCGCCCTGAGCTTGTCGAAGGGTTATCGGAAGCGGGGGGAGTCCTTCGACAGGCTCAGGACGAACGGTTTTTGGGTAAGCGAACAGGATTGGGTCAAGACCCGCGAGCGATTCCGCCGACAGGCACCGAAGCACCGCCATGAGCCGCCATGAGCCGCCCTCAAGCGTTTTCGAGGGCCTGCCACATGGCGATATCTCGCTCGGCGGTCCAGATGCGCGGATCGACATGGCCGCTGGCTTCGTCGTAGGCACGAGTCACATCGAACGGCATGCAATGCGCAAAAATGACCCATTGGCCATATTTCAGCGCCAGGCGGTCATAGGTTTCGCGGTAGACGGCCTTCAACTCGCGGCCGGCGCTGGCACCGGCCTTGACGCTCTCATACAGTTCGCTGACGAAGGCACGGGTGCCGGCCAGGCCAGCCGCCACTTGCTCCGGCGTTTGCAGCGCAGCACCGCGTCCGGGCACCAATTTGTCGGGTTTCAGCGCGGCCAGGCGGTCGAGCGTTTGCGGCCAGTCCTGAAAGTAGGCGTCGCCGGCATAGGGTGTGGCATCGAACTCCACCAAGTCGCCGGAGAACAGCACCCGGTCTTGCGGCAGCCAGACCACCGTGTCGCCCTTGGTGTGACCGCGCCCGAGTTGCAAGATCTGCACTTCGAGCTTGCCCAGCCACAAGGTCATCTTGCCGCTGAAGGTCAGCGTCGGCCAAGTCAGGCCCGGCGGCACCGATTCCACATTACTGAACAGCCGCGGAAAGCGCCCGATCTCGCTGGCCTTGTCTTGCTCGCCACGTTCGACGATCAGGTCATAAGTGTCCTGGCTGGCAATGATCTGCTCCGGCTTGTAGGCCGACGCGCCCAGCACCCGGACTGCGTGATAGTGGCTCAGCAGCACGTATTTGATCGGCTTGTCGGTCACCTCGCGGATGCGGCGGATCACGTCCTCGGCCATCACCGGCGTGGCCTGCGTGTCGATCACCATCACCGCGTCGTCGCCGATGACGATGCCGGTGTTCGGGTCGCCCTCGGCGGTGTAGGCGTAGGCATGCTCGGACAGTTTGTCGAAGCTGACGCGCTTGACCTCCAAGTCGGCTTGGGAGGCGAAGGTCTTGGGGGCTGTGCTGGGTGTGGCGCTGGGTGCGGTAGTCATGGCGGCGGTGCGGTCTCGCGAAAGCGCTTAAAAGCGAACCGCCTCATTTAATATCAAACTAACTTGTTTGTCTATGCCTAATTTTTAGACTGAAAGTTCGTAAGTTAGTTCATGTGTAATCATCTACGCCCACAGAACTGTTGGCCCTCGACACCCGATGAACACCGCACTGACCTCCGACACGCTCACCGCCCAGCCGAGCCCAGCAACGCCAGTCCTGTCCACCACGCACGCGCCGCGCGGCATCCAAAGTGTGGAGGTGGGCGGGCAGTTGCTGCTGGCCCTGGCCCACCACGGCCGGCCGTTGAGTTTGAAGGACTTGGCGGCGCAGGCGCAGATGGTGCCGGCCAAAGCACACCCGTATCTGGTCAGCTACATCAAGCTGGGCTTGGTGGAGCAAGAAGCCACCAGCGGGCGCTACGGCTTGGGGCCACTGGCCATGCAGTTGGGGCTGATCAGCTTGCAGCAATACGACCCGGTGCGGCTGGCCACACCGCGCATCGAAGAGCTGGCCGCTTTGCTGGGCCACACGGTAGCGATTGCGGTCTGGGGCAATCGCGGGCCGACCATCGTGCGCGTGGCCGAGGCACCTAGCCCCGTGCACATCAGCATGCGCCACGGCACGGTGATGAGTTTGCGCGGCACTGCGTCCGGCCGCCTGTTTGCCGCCCACTTGCCGCGCACTCAGGTGCTGGCGGCACTGGCGGCCGAAAACCAAGTGGATGCGACCCAAGCACCTGCCATGGACGCCGCCTTTGAGGCCCTGCTGCGGCAGGTGGCGCAAGCCGGCCTGGCCAGTTCACAGGACGGCGTGGTGCTGGGCGTCAGCGCGCTGGCTGCACCGGTTTTTGATGAGCAGGGCCGCATCTTGCTGAGCCTCACGGCCATCGGCCCGAGTGGCAGCTTCGACTTGGCCGCCGACGGCACGCTGGCCGTGGCGCTGCGCCGCGTCGGCACCGAGGTATCACGCCAACTGGGCTGGCGCGCCGGTTCTTGAACTCAAATTCGCTGACCGCTGGTCGCTGACCGTTTATTGCCGCAGTCGCGCCAGCATTGCGGTTTCTTCCTCGACCCCGAAAAAGTACGGGTACAGCGTGCGAGTCAAGGCTGCGCCGTCCGGGTTGCCGCCGTAGCAGGCGATCTGGTCATGGGCGTGCTGCAAATCAAGTGTGAGCAGCACGGCCGGAGCATTGACGCGTGGGTTGAGCCGCATGGCGGCGCAGACCTTGAAGCCCAGCATGCGACGGTAAAACGCCACATGACGGGGGTTCACCTCAACCACCAGCAGATCGCAGCCCGACAAGCGGTGCGCATGCAAATAAGCCAAGTGGAACAGCCGGGCCAGCACCTGCTTGTTGTCGCTGACCTCGTGATCCATTGCCAAACGGCCGAACTCGCATAAACGTCGGTCCGCACAGCGCAGTTGATCCAGCTCGGCACCGAACACCGCATCGGCATTCAGTCCGCGCGGCGAGTCCGAGCGCACCGCAATCGTACCCACCGTGGTGTGCCCCTCAAACGCCGAGCAAATGGTCAGCGCAGCATCGGTGTGACTGCTCAAGTCCTTGCTGAGGTAGCCGCGGTCTGCATAACGACGCGCCACCAGAGCATGCGCGCCCGCATGGTATTCATCAGCAGCCGTTCGAATCACCAGGCCGGTGGCGGCTTCGGTTGATCTACCGCAACCAACTTCATTTACTTCATCAAAACTCATGACTGACGACTCGCTTATCGATCGCCCGGGCCGGGGAGGATGGGCTGATCGGCCCAAAGTCTAGCGATAACTTCGTGAAATATTCAGGTCAAAACAAGAAGTTACAAATGAAAGACAACGCTTACGGGCGGAGTTGCTTGGCGTCAACAAACGCCAATAAATCAGGGATTGCACCAATACACAACTCAGCAGCTAACAAGTTACCCCAATCCCAAAATATCGATCAGGAGCCGCTTCCCGACGGCCCTCGCATCGCGCATCGCGCATCGCGCATCGCTCACCGCTCACCGCTCATCGCTCATCACTCACCACTCACCAATGCGGCCGATCGATCAAGCTGGCCCATTGCTCGCGCGATGTGAGCAAGGCATTGGCCACGCGGGTGTCGGCCAGCAGCGCAGCACGGTGAACGTCGAACGCGGCGGCCAGCGCGGTCGCACTCAGCCGCCCTTGCAAACGGTCATCCATCGTCGGCAGCTGCCCCGCCAAGATCCGCAGCGGCGCTTCGCCGGCAGCTACCCGGGCGCACAAGCCAGCAACCAGACTCTGCGCGTCCTGCCGGCCCAACAGCGGGGCCAGCAAGTGCACCAGCGCTTCGCTGAAGACCAGATCATGCTGGCCCTCGATATTGCGCAGCATGCGGGACGGCACGATTTGCAGCACTTGCATCGCCTGCAGCATCGCCCGCACCGAACCGTGCGCTTGCAACAGCAAACCAGACCATTCGGCTTGCTCGGCTTGCCAACCCCCCAGCGAGCGTTCGTGCTCCTGCGTCATGCAGGTGAGCAAGGTGGCGACACGCTGCGGCACACGCTGAGCGGCTGCCAGGGCCTGCATGCAGCCGGTGGCTCCGAGCTTGGCCGTCACCGCCGGGCGGCGCACGCCGTCACCGGAAAAACCATCCGGAACACCGGTCGGCACCCGCACCGGCTCGGCGAATTCCCCGATTTCGGCCTGCAACAGCAGGGACACATCGCGAGCCAATTTACCCAACGAGCCGCACAGCACCCCCAACTCCGAGCCCAGCCTGACCCAACGGTCGCGCTGCGTATGCCAAGGCACATCGGGGGCCGTCAGCCGCAATTCGGCGGCCAGCGCGGCGGTGACCGCGTCAGCACGGTCGCCCAGCGCCGACAGCGTGCCCACCTCGCCCCCAAACTGCAGCAGCAAGGCCGAATCGGCGCTGTGCCGCAACGATTGCGCCGCCCGCAACAACGGTTGCAGCCAGCCAGTCACGCGAAAACGCAAGCTGCTGACCTGGTTAGGCTGCAACGATGTGCGCGCCAACACCGGACTGGCGGGGTTGGCATCGGCCAGGTCGAGCAACAACTCGGACAACGCCAACACATCTTCATCAATCAGGCACAGCGCCCGGCGCGTCAACAACACCATCGCGGTGTCCGCCATGTCTTGGCTGCCGCTGCCCCATTCGACGAAACCCGCCGCCACCGGGTCGAAAAGCGCCACGGTTTCGGTGAGTTTTTGCACTACCGGCTTGGCCAGACTGCCGGTTGATGCGCTGGCCATCACCAATGCACCCACGTCGTAGAGCTCGGCACGACACAAGCCGGCAATCGCCTGCGCCGAAGCCGCCGGAATCACGCCCAACCGCCCCTGGACGCGCACCAACGCCGCCTCGAAATCCATCATCGCCTGCACAACCGCTGTCGGTTCGAACACCCGCAACATTTCGGGCGTGGACAGAAAACCTTCAAACACAGACACCCACATTGCATTGCCCTGGCTTACATTCGAGGCGGCATTTTAGGGGCCTCGCAGAAAATAGGTACTGAGTAACCCTAGGCAGTATTCGCGCAGGGTTATTTGTCTGAGATCAGGCGTTGAGCGAATCGTTCTGGAGCTCTCAAAACACCAACCAGAGTTAGCCGATTGCAGCCACGCAGGGCGGGTCGAGATGAGTTGGCTCGGCACAACACGGCGGCCACAGTCGGCAGCACGCGGGTCATGACCCGCCCTACGAACACCAACCAGAGTTGGCTGATTGCAGGCACGCAGGGCGGGTCGTTCCTGGTGTTTCTACTGCCACTGATGGGCCTGACTCGCTGTCAGGCTGTCAGTCAGGCAGTCCGTCAAGCTATCGCGGCAGCGGGCTCGGCATGCTGAATCGCCAGGCGATTCATATTGCCCATGGACACGCGGTGCATTTCCAGCAAGGCCAGCAAGCCGCTGCGATGCAGTTGCACCACTTTGTCGTCGGCCAGTTCGGCCAGCTTTTGCTCATCGATGGCCAGGAAACCTTCAACGTCGATCTTCTCGCCATTGCTGAGCGTCGCTTCGAAGCGCATATCGCGCAACAAATCGAGTTCTGCCAGTTGCTGGCAAGCCGCACGGGTGCGGTCGGACTCTTGCTCAAAGCTTTCCAGAAAGGTCTTGGCATTCAGCAAGAACTCGGTCGGCTGACCATCGGCCGCGAACAGCGACATGCCCTCGGTCTCGGAGAAGCCGGCCCATTCGCTGTCGTAGCACACGGCGACCGTGTCTTGTTTGTCGTCGATGCGAGCCATCGCGAACGGGTAGCGGCGCAGATAGGCCGGTACGTAGTTGCCTGTCCATTTGCCGTCTTTGACAAACAGATTGCTGCCGGCCTTCAAGCCCAGCACGGCCAGCGGTGCAACGGCTTGGACCGAGCCGTCGGTCGGAGCTTCGCCGACGCGCACGAAGACGATCGGATATTCCTTGCAAGCCTCGGCAAACTCCACCACGGCCAGGAACAGGGAGTTCATGCCGACCACGCGGGTCACCGTGGCCAGCTCGGTATTCAAGCGCAAGTTCTTGTGTACTTCACGGTCCAAGGGAACCAGATTGCCGTACAGCGGGGGGGTACTCATTCATTATCTCCATCAACAGCCAGTCGACTGACCAGCACCTTGTCCACGCGCTTGCCGTCGAGGTCGACGACCTCGAACGACCAAGCGCTCCACTCCACCACATCGGCCGTGCGCGGCAAGCGCCCTAGCAACAGCATGATCATGCCGGCCAGGGTGTTGTAACGCCCACGATCCTCTTCAGGCAGTTCTTTCAGACCCAGGCGGTCCTTCAGCTCGGTCACCGGGATCAGGCCGTCCAGCAGCCAGCTCCCGTCCGCGCGTTGCACCGCCCAGGCATCCCCATCGCTCGGGGCATTGAATTCACCAGCTATCGCTTCCAGCACATCGCGCACCGAAATCACGCCCTGCACTTCCCCGTATTCATCCACCACAAAAACCAACGGCGCATCGGACACGCGGAACTGCTCCAGCAACTCCATGCCCGACAGCGTCTCGGGCACAAACACTGCCGCCTCCAAGTCTTGCACCAGCGACAGCGGCTGCCCACTCAACGCGCGCTGCAACAAGGCCTGCGCCGACACCACGCCCAGCACCTCGTTCAAGCTGCCACGGCAGACCGGGTAGCGGCTATAGCCGTGCGCACGCAACACCTCCAGCACCTGCTGCGGCGCGTCGGCCACATCGAGCCAGGCGATTTCGGCACGCGGAATCATCATCGAACCGATCTCCCGGTCGTCGAGCCGGAACACATTGCGCACCATCTGATGCTCATGCTCCTCGATCACCCCGGCCTCACGACCCTCGTCCAAGCTGGCAGCAATTTCTTCTTCGGTCACACCGCGCTGCGCCCGCCCGCTCAAGCCGATCAGGCCCAGCATGGCTTCGGTGGCAAAAGTCAGAAATTTGACCAACGGCCGCACTGCCAGCGACAAGAACTCCATTGGCGGAGCCACCAAACGCGCCACAGTTTCGGGGAAGATTTGCCCGATCCGCTTAGGCACCAACTCGCCGAACACGATCGTCAGCATGGTCAGGATCACCACCACCATGCCGGTCGCCATCAGGTCCGCCACCTTGGCTTGCAGCAGGAAGGTGGCCATCAGCCAAGCCGACAACGGGCCGGAAAAAGCCGCCTCGCCGACGATGCCGTTCAGCACGCCGATCGAGGTGATGCCGATCTGCACGGTGGACAAAAATTTGGTCGGGTTCTCGTGCAGGTCCATCGCCGCCTGCGCGCCCGCCTCCTCGGCCTCCACCATCACCTGCAAACGCGCTTTGCGGCTCGCCGTCAGGGCCATTTCCGACATCGCAAACAAGCCGTTGATCAGGATCAAGAAGAGAACGAGTGCAGTGTCCATGGAAGGCAGGTGAGCCCGGGCTGACCCGTGGCGACCCGCGTGAATTGCCGAGAGGGCGCAAGGGTAGCAGAAGGCCATGACGCTTCCGCCAGCACAATCCCGGAGATGAACTATCTCATTGGTGATCTGCAAGGCTGCTGCAACGCGCTCGACCGCTTGCTGGCAAAAATCGATTTCCAGCCCTCGCGCGACCATGTCTATTTGCTCGGCGATCTGGTCAACCGCGGCCCGGCCTCACTGGCCACCCTGAGGCGGCTGATCGGCCTCGGCGCGTCCGCCTCCTGCTTGCTGGGCAACCACGATCTGCATCTGCTGGGCGTCGCTCACGGTGTGCGCAAATTGCATCGCGGTGACACCGTGGCGGACATCCTCGATGCCCCCGATCGCCCTGCCCTGTTGGATTGGCTGCGCCACCAACGCATGGCCTGCTTGGCGCAAGGTTGGCTGATGGTGCACGCCGGCGTGCTGCCGCAGTGGAGCACCGCGCAGACGCTGGCCTTGGCCGGCGAGGTGGAAGCGGTGCTGCGTGGGCCGCATCTGCTCGAGTTCTTGCAACAGATGTATGGCAACGAACCGGCCGCCTGGAGCGACGACTTGGGCGGCCCCGAGCGCCTGCGCGTCATCGTCAACGGGCTGACCCGGCTGCGCTTTTGCGACGCCAGCGGCCGGATGGACTTCAAAGCCAAGGAAGCTGCCGGCAGCGCCCCGCCCGGCTTCAGCCCCTGGTTTGAGACCCCGAACCGTCAAACCGAAGGCCAACCGATCGCCTTCGGCCACTGGTCGATGCTGGGCCTGATCAAGCGGGCGGATCTGCTGGCGCTCGACACCGGTTGCGTCTGGGGCGGCCAGCTCAGCGCCGCCCGCGTCGCCAACGGCCAACTGCTGGAGCTGATCCAGATCGACTGCGAACAAGCTCAAAAGAAAGGGATGGGCCGCCCCGACCTTTCTTGACCCCCTCGGTAGGCAGACGACGTAGGTCGTCGGCCTGGGGGCGTTCAAAGGCCGGGCGCATGAGCAGCGCCGAACTCTGCTGGATGGTCCGCCACGAGCCCAACTGCCCCGCCGCTCAGGGCACCCCGCCGAGCGCCTTCAAAATCACAGCTAGAATCCGGCCCTGGCGATGACTGCAACAGTCCTCGTCCGCACAAATTTTCGGAGGCTTGGGGGAGTGGTTTAACCCAACAGTCTTGAAAACTGTCGACGGGAAACCGTCCGTGAGTTCGAATCTCACAGCCTCCGCCA
>JBIIVZ010000418.1:0-3120 GCA_044339175.1 Roseateles sp. | reverse complement strand
CGCTCGCGCCGATGACGACGCGGCAGTGGCCAAGATCTTTGCCGCCAAAGGCCGGCCGGCCGAACATCCGCTGATCGTTCATGTGTTGAATGCCGAGGACGCCGCGCTGTTTGCTGCCGAGCTGCCGCCGGTGGCACAGCGCTTGATGGCGGCCTTTTGGCCCGGCCCGTTGACGGTGATCGTGCCGCGTGCCGCCGGTATCGCTCGAGCCGCAGCGGGCGGGCAAGCCACGGTGGGGCTGCGCTGTCCGGCGCACCCGGTGGCGCGCGAGTTGCTCGCTGCGGCCCGCGCGTTGGGCGTGCCCGGCGTTGCGGCACCCAGTGCGAACCGCTTCGGTCGCGTCAGCCCGACCCGGGCCGCCCATGTGGTGGACGAATTCGGGCCCGACTTGCTGGTGCTGGACGGCGGTGAATGCGCGCTGGGGATCGAGTCCAGCATCGTCGATTGCAGCCGCGCCCACCCGGTGCTGTTGCGGCCCGGCGTGTTGACCCAGGCGCAGATCGAAGCGGCGGCAGGCGAGCCGCTGTGGAGCATCGATGCCGACGCGCCACGCGCTTCCGGCACGTTGGCTGCCCATTACGCACCGCGCGCCAGCGTGCGGCTGTTCGGCAGCGCCGAGCTTGCACAAAGGCTGACCCAGCCGCCGCCGCCGGGGCTGGCGGTATATTCACGTTCGGTGGTCGCTCGGACTGCAGCTTGGTCCCGAGTGATGCCAGCCGACGCCATCGCCGCTGCCCAGCAGTTGTTTGCCGTACTGCGGGAGCTGGACGCGCTGGGTGCGCAAGAAATCTGGATCGAGTTGCCGCCGCAGCTCAGCGAATGGGACGGGGTCACCGACCGCTTGTCCCGCGCTGCTGCGGCTTTTGAGAAGTAAGGCCCGAGAGTTTCCCTATGCCTGGAATGTTCATGAAGAGTTTCAAACGCGGCGCGAGCCGTTTTGGTCTGCAGGGCCGCAGTTGGTTGGCGATCGCTGGCTTGGCCGCTTTGACCGCCTGTGGCGGCGGCACGCAGCAGATCGAGCCGTTTGCGCCGACCCGCATCATCGCCCTTGGCGATGAATCCAGCGTGATCACCAGCGAGGGCAAGAAGTACACCGTCAATGCGCTGGACGCCACCACCGGGCTGTTGCTGTGCGCCAGCAACCCGATCTGGATTCAAGATCTGGCGACCACCTTCGGGCTGGTGTTTCCGCAATGCAACCCCAGCAATGTCGCCACCACGCAGGGGCTGATGTACGCCACTGCCGGTGCCAAAGTGGCCGATCTGAAGGTGACGATCGACAAGCACTTTGCGACCAGCACCTTCGGCCCCAAGGACCTGGTGACCATCCTGGTCGGCAGCAACGACGTGTTCGAGCTGTTTGCCCAGTACCCGACTCAGAGTCGTGACACCGTGCTGGCCGCCGTCCGCGCGCGCGGCACGACGCTGGGTCAGCAGATCAACCGCATCGCCAACTCAAACGGTCGGGTCATCGTGTCCACGCTGCCCGACCTGGGGCTCACGCCGCTGGCCCAGGTCAAGCGCACGGACGAGACCGACACCGCTCGCAGCGACCGGATTTCCCTGCTCAGCAAGCTCAGCGAGGAATTCAACGTCGCAATGCGCTTGGAAATCATCAACGACGGCCGCCTGATCGGGCTGGTGTTGGCCGATGAAACGACGCAGGCGATTGCCAGATACCCCAGCGCTTTTGGCTACGCCAACGTGGTGGACCCGGTCTGCCTGACGACAGTGGCAGTGCAGGATTGCACCAGCAAGACGCTCGTCACCGATGGTTCGGGCGACACCTGGTTGTGGGCCACCGACCGCTTGCTCAGCCCGGCCGGCCAGCAACGGCTCGGTTTGTTGGCGGTCACACGCGCACGCAACAATCCGTTCTGACCCAGGTCCGGCCGGCCTGATAACTGTCAGACCGCCGGATTTTTGCCCGACTGCCGCCCCTCAGGCGCGCCACTACACTCCCGCCATGACCGTTCTGCTGGCCCTCGATAGCTCGACTGAAACCATGGCCCTGGCCCTCAGCGGCCCGGCCGGGCGGCTGTATTTTGAAGCCGCCGGCGGGCCACAGGCGTCCGTCCGCTTGGTGCCCGAGGCGCTGGCGCTGCTGGCCCGCGCGAACTTGAGCCTGGCGGATGTCGATGCGATCGCTTTTGGTTGCGGCCCGGGTGCGTTTACCGGGTTGCGCGCCGCTTGTGCGGTGGCACAGGGCTTGGCTTTCGGTGCGGGCAAGCCGGTGTTGTCGATCGATAGCTTGCTGCTGGTGGCCGAGGACGCTCGCCAGCAAGCTGCTGCTGCCGGTCAGCCGCTGGTCGGGCCGATCTGGGTGGCGATGGATGCGCGCATCGGTGAAATCTATGCCGCCGCCTACCGCTTTGAGACGGCTGGTTTCGAGGCCGCCGCTTGGGTCTGCGTGGAAGCCCCTGCGCTCTACAAACCCGAGGCGCTGCGCGCGCATTGGCGGTCGCCCGCCGCTGTGGCGGGCTCGGCGCTGACGGTGTACGCCGAGGCCTTGTGGGGCGGCGACGCCGAGAGTCAAGCCGAAGCCGAAGCCGGAACCGAAACCCAAAGACGCTGGCCGCACAGTGTCTCCCGCGCCAGTGCTTTGGCCGAGTTGGCTGTGCAAGCTTGGGCCAGCGGCGCGCTGCTGGACGCCGCGCTGGCGATGCCGGTTTATGTGCGCGACAAGGTGGCGCAAACGACGGCGGAGCGGCTGGCGGCACGGGCGGCCTTGCCCGTGCCCGCGTGATGGTGTGATCGCGTGATCGATCCTTCACCCTTCAGCGCTGCCGCGCCGCTGACGGCCGCCGCTCACCCTGCTGCAAGTTCGCCGGCCGGGCCCGCCCCCAGTTTGCGTGCGATGCGTGTCTGCGATTTGCCGACAGTGCTGAGCATCGAGCAAGCGCTCTACGCGATGCCGTGGTCGCAAGGCAACTTCATCGACTCGCTGGCGGCGGGCTACGAGGCCTTTGTGTTGCGCGCGCCGCAAGTGGCCAGTTTGGGCAGTGCGGCTGGTTCAGCCGCTGCCGCGCCGCTGCTGGGCTATTTCCTCGCCATGAAGGGCGTGGGGGAAATGCATTTGCTCAACATCTCGGTCGCACCGGCGCAGCAAGGCCGAGGTTT
>JBIIVZ010000417.1:0-3125 GCA_044339175.1 Roseateles sp. | reverse complement strand
CCACAGCCGAGCGGCGGGCGGTTTCAGTCGTGAAAGCACGGCCCCCTTCGGTGATCAGCAGCAAGCAGGCCAACCCGGCCAGCAGGGCCAGCAGGCTGGCGGCAAAGGTCTTGATCAGACCTGCGGTCGCCGCTGCTGCTGCCGCTGCCGCAACATCAGCTGGCGGGCTTGAGCAGTTGCTCACTGGTGTACGGCGCGGTTTGGGCCTGGGTGGCCTCGCGTTGCGCTTTGACGGTGGCGGCCGTGATAGCGGCGGCCTGGTTGCCCCAGTCCGAGCGGATATAGCTCATCACCGCCGCCAATTCGGCATCTCCCAGCGAGTTCCAAGCCGGCATCGCACCGTTGTAGACGACGCCCTTGACCTTCAGCTCGCCGACCACGCCGTGCAGCAGGATGTGGGTCAGCACGACCTCATCGCCAGTGACCCATTCAGACGCTGCTAGTGGCGGGAAGACGCCGGCAATGCCCTGGCCCGTGGCCTGGTGGCAGGCCGCGCATTTGCTCGCGTAGACCTGCTTGCCGTCGACTGTGGCCGCGCCGGTGGCACCGGTGGCGGCCACCGGCGGGCGCAGGTCGGCCACGGTGCGCTGGTCGCCGTAGGCCGAGGCTTCGCCGGACGGCGTGATGTAGATGTAGAAAGCGCCCCACATCGCCATCGCGCCGAGGAACATGGTCAAGAACCAGGGCAGCGGACGCACGCTCTCATCGGGGTCGGGCTTCTCACGGCCGCGTTGTGCGCTGTTGCGCTTGTTGGCTGCGGACTTGCCGCCGTTGGGCTGTTGATCGGGCTTGCGATCGGGCCTGTTCATGGCTTGTCCTTGTCAGGCGTGGGCACCACGGGCAGCGGCGGCAAGGCCGGGTAGGTGCGGTCCAGCGACAGCAAATAGCTGACCAGGGCCAGCGCTTCCGGCTTGGCCACCACCACTTGCCCTGGCCGGGTCAGGCCTGGTGGCAGGTTGACGACGGTTTCACCGGCCTTGGCAGCACCCTGGCGCAGCTCGAACAAAAAGGGGTAGGACGGCATGATGGAGCCGGGCGTGTAGGCGCGCGGCTGGTACAGGTGGCCAAGCTGCCAGTCCTTGCTCGGCTGGCGCGCCCCGATATTGAGCAGGTCAGGCCCGGTGCGCATGGTGCCCAGCAGGTGCGGCGTGTCATAGGCATAGTCGCCCGCCACCGAGGCCCGGCCCCAGCCACGGGTGGCGTCGGGAGCTTGCTTGATGTCGCGCGGCTGTTGTGAATGGCAGTACACGCAGCCGTTGGCAATATAGGACTGGCGGCCGATCAACTGGTCGCTGGTGTAGGGCTTCAGGCCTTCGGGCGGCTGTATGTTTTCCAACAGCAAATAGGGCATCACCACCAGCAGCCCGGTGGCACCGCCCAGAATCACCATCGCGCCGGTGACCAGGCGCAGCTCGTCCATTTCCCAGAAACTCTTTTTCCCTGCGCTCATGCTGCAGCTCCTTTGCCGAACAGCCCAGGCAGAAACTTCGGGCCCAGCAGGGTGGCACCCAGCCGCTTGGGTCCGAACTTCCAGCCCATGGCGAAGAAATGCGCGGCGAAGACCAAGTGACCCAGCGTCATCAAGCCGCCGCCGATCGAGCGCGCCTGCAAATAAGGCAGGGTCAGCTTGACCGATTGCATGAAGGTCGTGTTGGCGTCCAGCATCGCCAAGCCTTGCAACCAGCCGCCGATCGACAGCCAGATGAAATAGATGGCGAAGCCGATCAGTACCAGCCAGAAGTGCAGCGAAATCAGCTTCGGGTACGGCCATTCCCAGTTCATCACGCGCGGCATGATGAAGTAGATCGAGCCGAACATCACCATCGAGAAAAAGCCGTACAGCCCCAGGTGGGCATGGGCAATCGTGTAGTGGGTGAAGTGGGTGACGGTGTTGACCGCCCGCAGCGCCTCAAGCGAGCCCTGCACCGAAGCGGCGGTGTACATCATTGCGCCCAGCACGATGAAGCGCAGCGTCGGCGAATAGACCAGCGCGCGGAAGTTGCCCAGCACCGTCATGTGCTGGTTGACCGCCACCGCAAACACCGGGATCACCATCATCATGCTTTGCACGATCGAGATGGTGACCAGCCAAGAGGGCACCGGCCCGCCGATCAAGTGGTGACCGCCGACCTGGCTGTAAAAGAAAGCCAGCGACCAAAAGCCCAGCAAGGACAAGTTGTACGAGTGGATCGGCTTGCCCAGCACCTTGGGGATGAAGTAGTAAGACGCCGCCAAACCGATCGGGGTGAACCACAGACCCAGCACGTTGTGACCGAACCACCAGTTCATCGTCGCTTGCTGCACGCCGAAATGCAGACCCGGCACATTGGCGATCAAGAACAGCGCCGGGAACCACAGCAGGCCGGCACCGATGTACCAGACCGACACATACAGATGCTTGACCTTGCGTTGCAATAGCGTCAGCCACAGCGGCAGGCCGACCAGCGCGCCGCCGATGACCAGCAGGATGTCGATCTGCCACGGGTATTCCAGCCACTCCAGGCCGTCGGAATGGCCGGTGGCAATGGCGACGGTGCCGGCAAACACGCCGAGGCTCCACAGCGCACCGCCGATCAAGGCGTATTTGGCCCCGACCAGCTCGGTTTTGAGCAAGCGCGGAATCAGCCAGATGGCCACGCCAATGCCGGCCAGCGAACACCAGCCGTAGGCCACCAAGTTCAAGTGGATCGGCCGAATGCGCCCGAAGGTCAGCCATTCGTACTGCACCCACCAGTCCGGCTCGTGCAGCTTGATCGACGAGATCAACCCAGCCAACGAGGCCAGCACCAGCCAGATCACGGCCAGCGTCAGCGCCACGCCCACCACCAGCGAGGTCGATCGGTCGGCGCGGCTGCGGGCCTCGGCTTCCGCCAGGTCCATGCGCGGCGCGGTCACGCCGGGGCCGCTCATTTCACGCTGCAAGCCGCTCTGCTGCTCCGGCGTGGCGGCCGGGTCTTCAACCGCGCCCAACTCGTTGACCGCAAAAATCTCGGTGGCTGCCGCCGTGCCGCTGCCAAACAGCCCTTGGGCCATCGACCAGATGAAGATGAACAGCGCTGCAATCGACAGCAAGAATGTGCCGAGCAAGACGCCTACTGTGAAGTCCATATCTTTATCGTCCTGTC
>JBIIVZ010000415.1:0-3136 GCA_044339175.1 Roseateles sp. | reverse complement strand
CAAGTTCTGCAGCCGCGCTGACCCATTGCGCACCACCCGCTGCACGCTGCGTACGGCTGTTTGCAGGGCCGGGAAGTTGGGCTGGCGTTGCAAGCGCTCGAACAGCTTCTGGATGGCCGCCGAGTGGACCGGCAGTTCGTCTTCGGCCGCCTCGCCTTCAGCAGTGCGGGCGCTGAAAGGTTCGATGTGGCGCAGGCTGTGCTGGCTTGCCGGGTTCATGCTGCCCGCACGGTTTGCCAGCGCGCTGGGCCGCGCAGTGACGTCGGAATCTGGGCCGGATTCGAAGTGGAGAGCAGAATTTGTCATGCTGGGCTTCTAAGCAGAAACCGTATTTAACATTAAAAGTGATAAAAGCAAGTTTGTAAAATAGCGCTCGAGTGTGAACAATGCACGCGGCAGCAGGCGGGCGTCCGAGTCCCAGAACGGCTCATTCCCGCTTATTCCTGTGAATAAGCGCGCCAACGCTGGCTGGCTTGGCGCATCAGGGCGACTTGTTGAATAAAGACCGGACAGGTCTTGCAAATCAGCACATGCAGGCGCACGGCAAGCTTGTCTCTCAGCGGCATTGGCGCGTCTTCGGCTTGCAAGACCATTCGTGTCACTTCTTTGCACGTTCTCATCAGCTTCATCGATTTGCCCCCAAGCGCGTTTCAGCGCCGTTGTTGTCGTGATCAGCGTTGCTGCCGAACCAATTGAGCTGCAGGCAGTCGCGCAAGCGCAAGCGGGCTCGGTGCAACATGACCCAGAGATTGGTCGGGCTGATGTTCAAGGCCTTACAGATTTCGGTGCTGTCCAGCTCCAGCCATTCCCGCATCATGAAGAGCCGCCCTTGTTGGCCGGGCAACTGCTCGACGCAGGCTTCCAGCACCCGCATGAAGTCGAGTTGGCGCAGGCAGTGCTCGGGGTCGCCCCAGTCCTTGGGGCCGTCCGCCCAGTGACCATCGGGCTTGAACAGGTCTTCGTCCAGGTCTTGGCCGTCCTCGGCGGTCATCGACATCTCGCGGCTGTTGCGCCGGATCTGGTCGACCAGCTTGTGCTTGAGGATGCCGATCAGCCAAGTCTTCAACTGCGAGCGGCCGGCAAAGCTTTGCGGTTTTTCCAGCGCCGCCAGCAGCGTCTCGGACACCGCATCCTCCGCCCAGGCCGGGTTGCGCAATTGCAGCAGCGCGTACTTCAACAACTGCGGACGCAGCGTCTCCAACGAGGCGGCTATTGCGTCCACTGCCCCTGTACCGTCCGTACCGTCCGTATCGCCCGTATTGCTCATTGATTCTCCCGTCGATAAAGCGCCCGCAGTGTACGGACTCCCCCGCTCCGGCCGCGGCCTGCGTCCAGGCTTGAAATCCGACGTCCTCCAGCGTGCCCCTATACTGCGGCTTCGCTCCGGGGAGCCCTGTTGTGTGCGCAAGCACATCGGGCTGAGAGATGGTGGAAGCCATGGACCCGCTGAACTTGATCCGGTTGATACCGGCGTAAGAAGAGCCTGCTCCCCTGCGTGGGGGGCGGGCCCTGGGGAACCAGGGCCGATGTTTTGCAGCTGCGCGGCTTGATGCCGTTTGGCCTGTACCGCATCCCCTTTTTCTCCTCGGCCCACCCTCGCGCTACAGCACCACAGTCTGTGGTGCGGGCGCAATGCATCGCGTCTCACGCCACAGCCGTTCTTGCCCAGCCTTCGGAGTCCCACCACCGGAGCCCAGCGCATGAACCAAGTCACCGACCCAGGCCTCAAGGCCTTGAACAGCAGCCTGCAACTCAGCCGCGAGCCCTTGCCCGGCTCGGCCAAGATCTATTTGCCCGGCCAGATTCACCCCGATTTGCGGGTGCCGATGCGGGCGATCTCGCTGACCAACGGCGAGGTCATCAGCGTCTACGACACCTCCGGCCCGTACAGCGATGCTGCGGCTGCCATCGATGTCAGCGCCGGCCTGCCTGCGCCGCGCGCAGCTTGGGTGATAGACCGGGCAGACACCGAAAGCTATGTTGGCCGCCAAATCCAGCTGCAAGACGACGGCCTGCTGCGCCAAGAGCAAAGCCTGCATCATTTGAGCGCTGGCTTGCAGCGGCAGCCGCGCCGCGCCAAGTCCGGTGCCAATGTGACCCAACTGCACTACGCTCGCCGTGGCCTGATCACGCCCGAGATGGAGTTCGTGGCGGTGCGCGAGAACCAGCGCCAGGCCTGGGTGGCCGAGTACGAACAAGACGCCGAGCGCGAGGCGCGATTGCGCGGCAACGCGATGGGGGCCAGCATTCCGGCCGTCATCACGCCCGAGTTCGTGCGCAGCGAAATTGCCCGGGGACGCGCGATTCTGCCGGCCAACATCAACCACACCGAGCTGGAGCCGATGATCATCGGCCGCAATTTCCTGGTCAAGGTGAACGCCAATATCGGCAACAGCGCGGTCTCGTCCGGCATCGAGGAGGAAGTTGAAAAGCTCGTGTGGGCGACCCGCTGGGGTGCCGACACGGTGATGGATCTGTCCACCGGCCGCAACATCCACACGACGCGCGACTGGATCGTGCGCAATTCGCCGGTGCCCATCGGCACCGTGCCCATCTACCAGGCGCTGGAAAAAGTCGGCGGCGTGGCCGAAGACCTGACCTGGGCGCTCTACCGGGACACGCTGATCGAGCAGGCCGAGCAGGGCGTGGACTACTTCACCATCCACGCCGGTGTGCGCTTGCCCTTCATCCCGATGACGGTCAATCGCCGCACCGGCATCGTCTCGCGCGGCGGGGCGATTCTGGCCAAGTGGTGCATTGCTCACCACCAGGAGAACTTCCTCTACACCCACTTCGAGGACATCTGCGACATCATGAAGGCGTATGACGTCAGCTTCTCGCTCGGTGACGGCTTGCGGCCCGGCTCACTGGCCGACGCCAACGACGAGGCCCAATTTGCCGAGCTGCACACGCTGGGCGAGCTGACCAAAATCGCTTGGAAGCACGATGTGCAAACCATCATCGAAGGCCCGGGCCATGTGCCGATGCACATGATCCAAGCCAATATGACCGAGCAATTGAAGCATTGCGACGAGGCTCCGTTCTACACACTGGGGCCGCTGACCACCGACATCGCACCCGGCTATGACCACATCACCTCCGGCATCGGCGCGGCCATGATTGCCTGGTTCGGCTG
>JBIIVZ010000413.1:0-3137 GCA_044339175.1 Roseateles sp. | reverse complement strand
TTCAGCGTTTCATCGACCTCGCGGGCACGCACCAGCCAAGCGATACCGCCCTCTTCCACCAAGCCGAAATCACCGGGCAGGTCGGGCGCATCGAGCCCGAAGCGGCAGACCTTGCGAGCCGCCAACTTGGCCGTGCGGCCACGCCCTTGCTTGACCAACAGCGGCTGCGGCACCATCGCTTCGACCAGCGCGTCGTCGCGGTTGATCACCATCAGCGCCTGGGCACCGAAAATCTGCGCCTTGGCGCACCGGTAGGCCGCCATGTCGCCATGCCAGTCGAGGTGGTCTTGCGTCACATTCAGCACGGCAGCGGCGGTGGGCTCGAAGCCGCTGACGCCGTCCAGCTGAAAGCTCGACAGCTCCAGCACCCAGACCTCGGGCAAATGCTCGAACACCGGCCCTTTGGGCGGCGGAGGCTTGATCGGCAACTGCGCTTCGTCAAGCAACGCGTCGACCATCTCCAGCGTCGTTTGGGTAGCCGGGGTGTCCTGGGCGGCCGGGGCAGATTCAGGCTCGATGTCTTGCGGTGCTGGCCCTGCCGCAGCCAACTGCTGCCCTTCAGGCAAATCATCGGCTGCCAACGACTCGGACTGTTCGGCGGGTAGACCGGCTTCAGCCACCGGCACCGGCGCAGGCTCCAGATCCAGCGCCGCAGACAGCGTCGCCAACAAGCTCGGGCCGATATTGCCGGCCATCGCCACGCGCTTGCCAGCCCGCTCGACCAACAAGGCCGTCATGCAGGTGGTGGTGGTTTTGCCATTGGTGCCGGTGATGGCCAACACGGCCGGCGCATAACCGCGCGAGCGCTTCAAATCCGCCAGCGCTTGAGTGAACAGGTCCAGCTCGCCCTGCACCGGCACGCCGACTGCTGCAGCCCGCAGCAGCAGCGGCACGATGCGCGCATCAAGCGGCGACAAGCCGGGGCTTTTCAGCAGCAGCTGCACACCGTCCAGCGCCGCGTCAGCCAGCTCACCGCTGAAAAACTCGGCCTGCGGCAGCAAGGCCCGCAAGGCGGCCAACTGTGGCGGCTCGGCACGCGAATCCCACACCCGCAGCGTCGCACCGCAGCGCTGCGCCCAAGCCGCCATGGCCAGACCCGAATCCCCCAGGCCCAACACCAGCACCTGACGGCCACGCAGAGCGGCACCCTCGGGCGACAACGCATCCGCTGGCGGGAGTACCGGCTGGAGCGCTGGGCCGTGGCGCAGCGATTCGGTGATGGGCTGGCTATCCATCCAGCGTCACCTCAGCTTCAAGCTCGCCAGGCCGACCAGGCACAGCAGCATGGTGATGATCCAGAAGCGCACGACAACCTGCGTCTCCTTCCAGCCCGACTTCTCGAAATGGTGGTGCAGCGGGGCCATCTTGAAGATGCGCCGGCCGGTGCCGAACTTCTTTTTGGTGTACTTGAACCAAGTCACCTGAACCATCACCGACAGCACTTCGGCCACAAACACGCCGCCCATGATGCCAAGCAGAATTTCCTGGCGCGTGATCACCGCCACCGTGCCGAGCGCACCGCCCAACGACAGCGCACCCACATCGCCCATGAAAACCTGGGCCGGGTGGGTGTTGAACCACAGAAAAGCCAGCCCCGCCCCGGCCATGGCGGCACAAAAAATCAGCACCTCGCCGGCACCCGGGATGTAGGGCAGCAACAGGTATTTGGAAAACACCGACGAGCCGGTCATGTAGGCAAACAAGCCCAGCGCCGAGCCAACCATCACCACCGGCATGATGGCCAGGCCGTCCAGCCCGTCGGTGAAGTTGACCGCATTGCTGGTGCCCACGATGACGAAATAGGACAGGCCGATGAAGCCGAACACGCCCAGCGGATAGCTGACCGTCTTGAAGAACGGCACCATCAAATCGGCCTTCGGCGGCAACTCGGTCGAAAAGCCGCTCGCTACCCAGCGGAAGAACAACTGCACCACGCCCAGGAAGGAGGTCTCGGACACGCTGAAGGCCAAATACAGCGCGGCGATCAGGCCGATGATCGATTGCCAGAGGAACTTCTCGCGGCTGCGCATGCCTTCCGGGTTTTTGTCGACCACCTTGCGCCAGTCATCGACCCAGCCGATCGCTCCAAAACCCATCGTCACCAGCATCACCACCCAGACAAAGCGGTTGCTCCAGTCGAACCAGAGCAGCGTCGAAACGCCGATGCCGATCAGGATCAACACCCCGCCCATCGTCGGCGTGCCGTTCTTGGCCAAATGCTGCTGAATGCCGTATGCGCGGATCGGCTGGCCGATCTTCATGTCGGTCAGGCGCCGAATCACCCACGGACCAAAGGCCAGGCCGATCAACAACGCAGTCAGCGCCGCCATCACCGCACGGAAGGTGATGTACTGAAAAACGCGCAGGAAACCCAGCTCGGGGTAATGCGCCTGCAGCCATTGCGCCAGACTAAGCAGCATCGATGGCTCCTGTGGATGGTTGTTGTTGTTGTACTTTCTGGGGTTCGGCCTGCAGCGCACCGACCACTTGTTCCATCCGCATGAATCGCGATCCCTTGATCAATAAATTGTTGACGGGCGGCTGGCTGCCAGCGCCGCTGTCGATGCTGGCCGGCAGCGCCAGCAGCAGCGCCGCCGTCAGCTCGGCCACCGAGGCAAAGTGGTGGGCAGCGGGGCCGTAAGCGGCAGCGGCATCGGCGGCGGCTTGGCCTACCGTCCACAAACCGGCCAAGCCGCGCTCAGCGGCGTAAGCGCCGACCTCGAGGTGGAATTCCGGGCCGCGGTCGCCCACCTCGCCCATGTCACCCAGAACCAACCAGGACGCGCCGGGCAAGGCGGCCAACACGTCGATGGCCGCGCGCACGCTGTCGGGGTTGGCGTTGTAGCTGTCGTCGATCAACGTGATGCGCCGCCCGCCGCGCCGGCAGCTCTTCAGTTGTGAGCGGCCCTTGACCGGCTCGAACGACTCCAGCCCGCGCACGATGGCCGCCAGCGGCGCACCGGCCGCCAGCGCACAAGTCGCAGCGGCCAGCGCATTGCGCACGTTGTGCAGGCCCGGCGCGGCCAGCACCACCGGCGCATCGCCAGCGGGCGTGTGCAACTCGAGCGCCCAATGGCCCGATGTGCGCTGGGCGCTTTCAGACTTGTCAGCCGCAAACTCGGCCGCATCGACCCAGC
>JBIIVZ010000414.1:0-3137 GCA_044339175.1 Roseateles sp. | reverse complement strand
CGTCCAGCACCAGCGGCTTTACGGCGGCCGGTGCGTGGATCAGCTTCGGAGGCAATTTGGCCAGTTGCGGCAAATAGCGCTTGATGAACTGCCCCTCGGCGTCGAATTTTTCGCTCTGGGTGGTCGGGTTGAAGATGCGGAAATAGGGCTGGGCGTCGCAGCCGCTGGAGGCCGCCCATTGCCAGCCGCCGTTGTTGGCCGCCAAGTCAAAGTCCAGCAGCTTTTCGGCAAAGTAGGCTTCTCCGCGACGCCAGTCGAGCCCCAGATCCTTGATCAAAAAGCAGGCTGTCACCATGCGCAACCGGTTGTGCATATAGCCGGTCTGGTTCAGTTGCAACATCGCGGCGTCCACCAGCGGATAGCCGGTGCGCCCCTCGCACCAGGCCTTGAACAAGCTGTCCGCTGCCGGGCCGGTCTCCCAGACCACCCGGTCGTACTCGGGGCGGAAGGCGTTTTGCATCGCGTGCGGGTGGTGGTGCATGACCTGATGATAAAAATCGCGCCAGATCAGCTCGGACAGCCAGATTTCTGCCCCGTGGTCACCGGCCTGCATGCGCTGCCAGGCCTCGCGGGCCAGCCGGCGGATCGAGATCGTGCCAAAGCGCAGGTGCACGCTCAAATAGCTCGGCCCTTTGACGGCGGGGAAGTCACGCGTCTGGTCGTAGCGGTCGATCCGGTTCAAGAAGTCATCCAGCAGCGTGTTTGCCCCCGCGCTGCCTGCGCCCAGATGCGGGCTCAAGCCGAGCGGCTCGAAGCCGATCTCGGCCAAGCTCGGTACACCCTGCGCCAGCTCGGTGGCGGCCAGCGCGTCAGCGTGGCGGGCGACCGGATAAGCGCTCAAATAGTAGGGTGTGATCTGGCGCAGCCAGGCGTTCTTGTACGGAGTGAACACGCCGTAGGGCTTGCCCACTGCCGTCAGCACCTCGCTGCGCTCAAACACCACATGGTCCTTGAAGCTGTGCAGACGGCAGGCAAAGCTGTTCAAACGGGCGCTCACTTCAGCGTCCCGAGTCAGCGCGGCCGGTTCATCGTCGTGATTGCAGAACACCGCTTGCACATCCAGCTCGGCCGCCAATTGCGGGATCAGATCAAGCGCCCGACCGTGGCGGACGATCAACCGGGCCTGCGGGTTCAAGCGGCGCAAGTCCTCGTCCAGCCCGCGCAGCGCGGCCAGCAGGAACTCGACCCGGCGGTCGGCGCGGGGCAGGTGGCTGAGGATGTCGCTGTCCAGCACGAAGACGCAATAGACCTGCTCGGCGCTTCGCAGCGCCTGGTAAAGCGCCGCCTGATCGTCGGCCCGCAAGTCGCGGCGAAACCAGAGCAGCGCTTTTTTGATCGATTTATTGACTAAATGTGGAGGTGCGGTGCGGGGCTGAGTCGGCTTTTTCATGGCGCAAGTGTCGCTCGTGAATAAAATGCATGCATGCTCCCGAACCGTATCGTCCTTACCAATCAATTCCTGATCGCCATGCCCGGCATGGCGGATGCCGCCTTTGCCGGTGCCGTGATTTATATCTGTGAGCACAACGAGAACGGGGCCTTGGGCCTGGTCATCAACAAGCCGATCGCGATGACGCTGGGCGGCTTGTTTGAAAAAGTCGACCTGAGCCCGCCCAAGGGTGAATTGGCCGACGCCATCGTGTTCTACGGCGGCCCGGTGCAAACCGAACGAGGCTTCGTCCTGCACGAGCGGCTGGACGAGCAGGGCGGGCATTACAACGCCACGCTGGCCGTGCCCGGCGGCCTGGAAATGACGACCAGCCGCGATGTGCTGGAGGCCTTGTCGAACGGGGCCGGCCCACGGCGGATTCTGGTCACGCTCGGCTACAGCGGCTGGGCTGCGGGGCAACTGGAAGAAGAAATCGGCCGCAACGGCTGGCTCACCGTCGAGGCGACCCAGGAAGTCATCTTCGACACCCCCGTCGAGTTGCGCTACGAACGCGCGTTGCGCCTGCTGGGCGTCGACCCGCGCATGCTGAGCCAGGAGGCAGGGCACGCATGAGCGCGGACGAGCGCGCTGCTGCCAGCCCGGCCGCAAGCCCCAAGCCGCCTCAATCCCTGCTGGCCTTCGACTTCGGCATCAAGCGCGTCGGTGTGGCCACCGGCAACCGCTTTTCGCAAAGCGCCGAGCCGCTGAAAACCATTGCCCTGGAGGGCGAGCCGCGTTTTTTGGCGATCGCCAAGCTGATCAAGGAATGGCAACCCGACGCCCTGGTGATCGGTGTGCCGTTTCATCCTGATGGTGCCGAGCACGACATCACCGTGCGCGCACGCCGCTTTGGCCGCCAGTTGCACGGCCGGTTTCGCCTGCACGTTTACGAGGTGGATGAGCGCTACACCAGCGTCGAGGCCGAGAGCTATGGCGCTCGCGACGTCGATTCCAGCGCCGCTGCCCTGATTCTTGAACAATATTTCCGAGAGCATTCATGAACCCTTTGTTGCTTGACGCCGAGGCGCTGTACGCCGATTTGTTGAGTGGTGTGCGCCGTTTGCTGCAGCCTGATATGGCCCTGGTGGGCATTTGGTCCGGGGGGGCCTGGTTGGCCGAGCGCTTGCAGCGTGACCTGGGCTTGCCCGGCGAGCCGGGCACGATTTCCAGCTCGATGCACCGCGACGACTTTGGCTCCAAAGGCATGTCGGCCAGTGCCGATCACACCAAGCTGGCGTTCGACGTCAGCGCCCGACCTGTGTTGTTGATCGACGATGTGCTGTTCACCGGCCGCACGACGCGGGCGGTGCTGAACGAGCTGTTCGACTTTGGCCGCCCGGCCAGCGTGGCCTTGGCCGTGCTGGTGGACCGGGGTGGCCGCGAGTTGCCGATCGAGCCCGCCTATTCGGCCGCCCGCATCAGCCTGGACAAAGGCCAAAGCCTGCGCCTGGCCAAGGACGAAACGGGCCGTTTCAGCTTTGACTTAACTGGAGGCTGAGATGTTGCCCCCACGCTCACTTTGTTCACTGCCCCCCGAGGGGGCGCAGTCCTCCCTTGGGACGGCCCGGCGGGATGCTGAAATGCCCCCACGCTCACTTTGTTCACTGCCCCCCGAGGGGGCGCAGTCCTCCCTTGGGACGGCCCGGCGGGATGCTGAAATGCCCCCACGCTCACTTTGTTCACTGCCCCCCGAGGGGGCGCAGTCCTC
>JBIIVZ010000412.1:0-3140 GCA_044339175.1 Roseateles sp. | reverse complement strand
GGTGATGGGCCGCCAAGTGGCGGTGCTGGACTTCGGCGAAACCGCACCTGTTGATCCGTTGATGGTTGCCGCGGCGCTAGCGGATGACGCCGCCATCACCCATGTCGCGGTGGTGTATTGCGAGACCAGCACCGGCATCCTCAACCCCATGCCGGCGATTTCCGAGGTCGTTGCAGCGGCCGGAAAGTCTCTGATCATCGATGCGATGAGCGCCTTCGGTGCGCTGCCTTTGTCGACGCAGTTGCTGCAGTTCGACGCGGTCATCGCCTCGAGCAATAAATGCCTCGAAGGCGTGCCAGGCATGGGCTTCGTGATCGTGCGCAAGGCCGCGCTGGAGCAGGCTGCCGGGCGTGCCCATTCGCTGTCGTTGGATCTGCATGCGCAATGGCACTACATGGCGCAGACCGGGCAATGGCGCTACACACCGCCCACCCATGTGATGGCCGCGTTGGCCGCAGCGCTTGATCAGTTCGAGCACGAAGGTGGCCAGCCCGTACGGTTGGCGCGCTACACCGACAACTGCCGCACGCTGGTGGACGGGCTCGAAGCGCTGGGTCTGCAGGTGTTTTTGCCGCCTGATATTCAGGCACCGATCATCGTCACCGTGCATGCGCCGGCCCATCCGAACTGGAACTTCAGCACTTTTTACGCGCTGGCCAAGGCGGGCGGCGTGGTGCTGTATCCGGGCAAGCTGACCCACGCCGACACCTTCCGGGTTGGCTGCATCGGTGCCATTGGCCGGGCCGACATGCGCATCGCCGTCGATGTCATCGAGGCCGCGCTGCGGCAAATGCAGATCACGCCGCTGCCTGCGCAGCCCTTGCCCTACCGGGGGGGCGTCCAGGCCGTGATCTTCGACTGGGCGGGTACGCTGGTCGATTTCGGCTCCTTTGCGCCGACGCAGGTGTTGATCGACGCCTTCGCCGGCTTCGGCGTTCCCGTCTCGATGGCCGAGGCGCGCTTGCCGATGGGCTTGGCCAAGTGGGATCACATCCAGGCGCTGGGCCGGCAGGACGGCGTGGGCAGTCGCTGGCAAGCGCAGCATGGCCGATTGATGAGCGACGCCGACGTCGATGCGCTGTACGCGGCCTTCTTGCCATTGCAGATCGAACGGGTAGCCGCGTATTCAGACGCCATTCCAGGCGCGTTGGAGGTGATTTCGCAGCTGCGCTCGCGTGCGATACGCATCGGTTCCTGCTCGGGTTATCCACGCGTCGTGATGGATAAGTTGCTGCCGCACGCGGCATCGCAAGGTTTGCACGTCGACCATGCGGTGGCCACCGACGATCTGAAGGCCGGTGGCCGTCCGGGGCCTTGGATGGCACTGGCCAATGTGCTTGAACTCGGCATTGCCGATGTGCGCGCCTGCATCAAGGTCGATGACACCGTGCCCGGCATCACCGAAGGCCGCTCGGCCGGCATGTGGACCGTCGGGCTGTCGCTGTCGGGCAATGAAACCGGCTTGTCCTTGCTCGAACTCGAAGCCTTGTCGTTGACCGAACGGGCCGCCTGCCGAGAGCTCGCCGAAGCCAAACTGACCCGCGCTGGCGCGCATTACGTGATCGATTCAGTGGCTGAACTACCCGCCCTTGTCGATCTGATCGAGGCCCGCATGGCCAGCGGCGAGCAGCCTTGAAGCGCCACCGTACGGCCATCATCGGCGCTGGCATCGTCGGCCTGGCGCATGCTTGGGCAGCCAGTCTGCGCGGCGATGCTGTGACGGTCTATGAGCGGGACTTGCAGGCCAGCGGCGCTTCGGTACGCAATTTTGGACTCGGCTTGGTGCTCGGCCAGCCGGCTGGCGACTTGCTCGATCTGGCCAGACAAAGCCGCCAGCTGTGGCTGGATTTTTTTGCCGAAACCGGTTGCTGGCACAAGGCCGAGGGCAGCTTGGTGGTGGCCCGCAATGCGGCCGAGCTGCGCGTGCTGGAGGCCTTTCAGGAGGCGCGCGGCGTGCAATACGGTACCGAATTGCTGGGGCCGTCCGGGCTTGCCGAGCACCATGTGGCCGGGCTGGGCGGCTTGTTCAGCGCGAGCGAGATCGCGATCGATGCGCGCCAAGCGCTTGTGCACCTGACGCGCTGGTTGGCCGAGCGGCACGGCGTGGTGTTCGAGTTTGGCGTGCAGGTCAATGGCATCGATTTGCCGCATCTGGAGACCAGTCGCGGGCGGCGCGCGGCCGATGAAGTCGTGCTGTGCTCGGGGCATGATTTCCAGACGCTGTACCCGCAGCACTTTGCCGCGCTCGGCATCCGCCGGTGTACGTTGCAGATGCAGCGTGTGGCCAAGGCGGGTTTGCGCATCGGGCCTACGTTGATGACCGGCTTGTCGACGTTGCATTACGGTGCTTTCACCGAATGTGCCGCCTTGGCGGAGCCATTGGCCGCTTTACGCACTGAAGTTGCGCTGCGCGAGCCGGCCTTGCTCGAACATGGCATCCACCTGATCGTCCAGCAAGTTGGCCACGCAGGTGAGCTGATCATCGGCGACTCGCACGCCATCGGTGCTGCGACTTCGCCATTCAATCTGGCCGTCGTGGACAAGCTGATTCTCGAACTGGCGGAGAGCCTGTTGCAGTGGCCGCTGGAAGTGCGCGAGCGCTGGCAAGGCGTCTACGCCAGCGGACGGCGCCCCTACGAAGTGCTGCATCCGGCACCTTCGGTTCAGGCCGTGACCATCACCAGCGGTATCGGCATGAGCATTGCCTTTGCCTTGGCTCGTCGCTCGATGGCGCGCCGCCCATGACACCGCAAGTCATCGTTCGTCGCACGGGCGTCAGCGTTTGGCGTCAGATTGAAGATGCGCTCAGCGCCGATATCCTGTCCGGGCAGCTGCACGATCGGCTGCCCAATGAAGGCGCGCTGGCCGAACGTTTTTGCGTCAATCGGCACACCGTGCGGCAAGCCGTCAAGGCGCTGGTCGAGCGCGGCATGGTCGAAGTTCAGCATGGCCGCGGTACTTTTGTGCGCGAGGACGTGATCGACTATCAGGTGGGGCGTCGCAGCCGCTTGGCACATAGCGTGGCCAGCGCGCGCCGCGTCGGTGTCAGCCGGGTGCTGGCTTGGAACGCAGTCCCGGCTTCGGCGGAGCTGCGGCAACTGCTTGATCTGCCGGCTCTACCTAACGCGGCTAACGCGGCC
>JBIIVZ010000411.1:0-3142 GCA_044339175.1 Roseateles sp. | reverse complement strand
GGTGCCGCCACCAACTGCCATGAACGCATCATGACCCTGCAGCCGACACAACTGCACCAACGCATCGCCGTCGTGCTGGGCTCGAAAAACGAAGTCGAGCGAGTCACCGCCTATCACCAAGAATCCACCAAATAAATACTGCTAGAATCGCGGGCTTGATGCCGGTGTAGCTCAGTTGGTAGAGCAGCTCATTCGTAATGAGAAGGTCGGGTGTTCGATTCATCTCTCCGGCACCATAAGAATTAACGACTTAGCCCAGCCTACCCGGTTGGGCTTTGTTGTTTCTGGGGCTCATGTAGCCACCATGTAGCCAGCAGTACGGGGTTTTGCACCTTGCTCACTACTCCGGACTTCAGCCAATGGCGAGAGAGTCGCAGGGCTCGGGCCATACATGTCATTCGTTTGAATGCGGTAGTGACCACCACCCTCTGGCCAAGGTTCTCGGTCCGGCCGCCGATCAGCACCGCGACCGTGCCCTCCCGGCAGCGCGCTTCCCGGGGAATGCACAAGGCGGTCATGGCTTAACGGCGCCGAATTCGACGAAATTGCGCCTGTCAACTCCGCCTCGCCGCTCCATTGATAAGCCACCAGCGGCCCATGCTTGGCGGCCGAATAGTCCGAACAGGCGAGCTTCGGAGTCTGAGCCGCAGGCCTGCCTTGCAGCCAATAGTGACCCACGAAGATGGGTGTTCCTTCAATTTCCGGCCGCGGATGCCCTGTTGGCAATGCCTTATCCGGCACGCAGTCCGATTGACTCGGCCCCAGAACGGCGTAATCGCGATAGGTCTGCGCGTCATGCTTCCACCGGCGGCAGCGCACGGCATAGCGTTTGTGCCCCTCGTGATCGACAAAAAATCCTTCTGCCGGCAGTGTCAGCTCCAAGCCCTTGCAGGTGCCCTCCATCGCCTCATGGGCGAGCGAGTGTTTGCTGTAGGCATCGACCAGAAACTCCTCGCTGATGCTTTGACCCGACTCGTCCCAGAAGCGCGAGTCGATGTAGGCAATGCGCGCAGGATTCCGCCAAGCATGAGCAACCCGGATGCCATCCAATTCCAGGAACGGCGGCAACGTCTTGAACCAGGCCATCAAATCGGCGTACGAGGCTGAGTTCTCGCCTCCTGCCGGCTCTAAAAACTCGGGGTACTGCGCGCGGTTCTTTGGCGATCTAATTCTCAGGTATTGGCCAGGATCCGAGGGCTCCGGGGTCGCCCAGCCAATCGCGTTGATCGCGTTGATCGCGCAGGCCGTCGCCTCAACCCGCGCCGAGTTGCAGAACCTGCAACTGCCGGCCGGCTACCTGCCCGCCGGCGTCATCGATGCCCTGTTTGCAGAAGTATTTGGCGAGGTAAAGCCACAGCCTGACCCGCGTTCAAGCTGCGAACTGCTTGCGCTGCCAACCGTCTACCAAATCACAAATGGGGCCCGTTTCTGGGTCAATTCGACGCCCCTGTGCTGAGCAATGGTGAAAAGCTGCGCCAGCTCCATCCATTGCCGCACTAGGCGGGGCTCTGTCTGTTGGCCCTGGTGCGGCGCTCATCGATGCCACACCGGGCCACTTGGCTTGTGCACGGCGAATAAATAGCAGGCTGATTCATATGCAGGATCTCTCGCCCATGGCGTATGTTGATGTGTCGCCCAAGCGTGGCACCCCAGCCTTGAGGCAGCACTCTCAGCGTTGGTCGGCCTTATTACCCCTGCTGCCGCTGGCGCAATTGCTGTCGGTGGCCGCCCAGGCACAAACCCCACCCGATGCCGGCAGCCTGCTGCAGCAGCAAAGGCAAGCCACACCGCCGCCGCCCGTGCCGTCGCGCAGCGACACGCCACGGCTGGCTCAGCCACAGGAGTTGAGCCTGGGCGGCGGCCAGCAGGTCAAGGTGATGCGCTTCGAGTTGCAGGGCAATCGCCTGATCGACAGCGCCAAGCTGCAGGCCGCGCTAAGCCAGTACCGGGGCCGCACGCTCGGTCTTGCCGACCTGCAGCGCGCCGCCGCCGCCGTCGCCGAGGTCTACGCCCAAGCCGGCTGGCTGGCGCGCGTTTACCTGCCGCCACAAGACATCACCGAAGGCGTCATTCTGCTGCAGGTCGAGGAGGCCCGCTTTGGCGCGGTGCGTATCGACAAAGGCGGCACCGATCTGCGCTTTAACAGCAGCCGCGCCGTGGCCATGATCGCGGCGCAGCAGGCCAGCGGCGCGCCGCTGCGCTTGCCCGCGCTCGACCGTGGCCTGATGCTGCTCGGCGATCAGCCCGGCGTCAGCAGCGCCGGCAGCCTGGTAGCCGGCAGTCAGCCCGGTGAAACCGATTTGCTGATCAAGCTGGCCGATGGCTCGCTGATGATGGGGGAAGCCAGTGTCGACAATGCCGGCAGCCGGTCCACCGGTGCCTACCGCGTGAATGCCGGACTGAGCCTGAATGGCTTGTTGGGCCTGGGCGACGCGTTGGCCGGCAACCTCAGCCACACCGAGGGCAGCGACTACGCCCGCCTGGCGGGCTCGGCACCGCTGGGCCTGCATGGCTGGCGCGGCAGCGCCAATGCCTCGACGATGCGCTACCGTCTGGTCGGTGCCGATTTCGCCGCGCTCGACTCCAAGGGTGAGTCCAGCACCTGGGCGCTGGACGCGGTGTTTGCCGCGTTGCGCACGCGGGAAGGCAATCTGTCGGTGCAATTGAGTGTCGAGCGCAAGCGTTTTCGCAACCAGGCCAATGGCAGCGTGGGCAGTGACTACCAGTCCAGCACCGCGTCGGCCGGCTTGAGCGGCAATCTGTTCGACGAGTTGGGCGGCGGCGGTGCCAATGCGGCCGGCCTGATCCTCAGCCAGGGCAAGCTTGATCTGAATGGTTCGCCCAACTTTGCCGCCGACGCGGCCGGACCCAAGACCCATGGCGGTTTCACCAAGCTGCGTTACAGCTTCAGCCGCCAGCAAATGCTCACCAGCAACTTGTCAGCCTTTGCGACGATCGCCGGCCAGACCGCGGCCCGCAACCTCGACTCCTCCGAGAAGTTCTTTCTCGGCGGCGCGCAAGGGGTGCGGGCCTACCCGGCCAGCGAGGCCGGCGGCGCGCGCGGGCAGATCGTCAACCTGGAGTTGCGCGCGCAACTGCCGGCGGACCTGCGCGGCGTGGTGTTTTACGACTGGGGCCGCGT
>JBIIVZ010000410.1:0-3156 GCA_044339175.1 Roseateles sp. | reverse complement strand
GGTCCGGGGCGGTGGTGACCCGGGCGGTGCCGGCCGGTGCCACGGCGGTGGGCAACCCGGCCCGCATCATCGAGGCCAAGGCCGACATCAAACGTGAAGAAGCGGCCACCAGATTGGGTTTCTCGGCTTACGGCGTCAGCAGCGGCGATGACCCTGTCGCACAAGCAATGCGCGGGCTGATCGACAACGCAGCCGGCCACGAACATCAGATCGCCTTGCTGTGGCAGGCGGTGTGCAAGTTGTCGGCCGCCAGCGGTGAGCGGGTCGGCAGTTGCGTGCCGCAAGACGCGCAGCAAGACGAGGCTTTCGACGCCGCGTCGCTGACGCGTTTGGTCAAGTAGCGCGGGTCGGGCGCTGCGCGCTTTTGGGCCTGAACGCTTTGATGCGTTCGTCGCGGGTTTCCAGATAGGGCCCGCCGATCAAGTCGATGCAATAGGGCACGGCCGCGAAGATGCCGGCGACCAGTTGCCCGCCGTCGGCGCTTTTCAAGCCTTCCAGCGTTTCGGCAATCGCCTTGGGCTGCCCCGGCAGATTGATGATCAGCGCGTGCCCGCGAATCACCGCAACTTGGCGCGACAAAATCGCCGTCGGGACGAAGCGCAACGAGATCTGCCGCATTTGCTCACCAAAGCCGGGCATTTCCTTGTCCGCCACATCTTGCGTGGCCTCAGGCGTCACATCGCGCAGCGCCGGGCCGGTGCCGCCGGTGGTCAGCACGAGGTCGCAGCCAGCGGTATCGACCAGTTCTCGCAAGGTCTGCGCGATCAAGGCCCGCTCGTCAGGAATCAGGCGCGGCTCGAAGCTGATCGGGTTGTGCAACGCTTGTGTCAACCAGTCTTGCAGCGCGGGCAGACCGAGGTCTTGGTAGACACCGCTGGAGGCGCGGTCGCTGATCGACACGATGCCGATGCGAACCGGCTCGAAGTCTGCGGCGGCTGCAGCGCTGCTCAGCGCGTCATTCTTCGTCGGCATCTGCATCTGCATCGGCGGCGGCGGGGTGGACGCGCAACTGCTCCGTCTTGATGAACTGGAACAGGTCGCGGAAAGCACGGCCCGAGCGTTGTTCAGGTGCAAGTGCTGCGTCCTTGCGGGCGGCCCGCACTTGGCTACGCAACTGCTGCACGTCGATGCCGGCATGCTGCTCGATGAACTCTTGCATCGCATCGTCGCTGGCCAGCAGGCGCTCGCGCCACTGTTCGCTCTGGTGCAGCGCCAAGCTGTCCTTGGCATGACCCAGCTTGAATGAAGCCACCGCTTGGCGCAGCGGCTCGGCATCAACCCGGCGCATCAACTTGCCGATGTATTGCATCTGGCGGCGGCGGCCTTCGTGGGCAGTGATCTTCTTGGCTGCGCGCACCGCGTCGGTCAGGATTTCAGGCAAGCCCAACGGGTCAAGCCGGTTCGCGGGCAGGGTCAGCAGGTCTTCACCCAGGGACTGCAAATCGGTGGATTCGCGTTTTTTCTGGCTTTTGCTGGGACGCTCAAACTCGTCGTCCTCGGCAGTCATTTCTTCGTGGGTTCGCATCGGTGTTCTCAATCTGGCGGCATGCTTGTTCCAGCATGGGCGCGCGCTGTTTTGCGGCGGCTCGTATGATTGTCCCCCAGTTTGATCGGCAGCCAGCTGCTGGCACCGCCGCCCGCCTGCTTCCCGACCCCGCTCATCAGCCGCCATAAGCACCCACTACATGCCAAAGTTGCCCAAATTGACTAAATCTTCTGTCGTTGCCAAAGCGCCCGTTGCCCCCGCAACCGAGCAATCCAACAGTGGTTTTTCTTACCGCGTGGACCAATTTCAGCAGCTGATAGAAGACGTGTTGGCCGAGGCCAAGCGCTTGGGTGCCAGCGATGCGGGTGCCGAAGTGTCCGAAGGCTGTGGTTTGTCGGTGTCGACGCGAATGGGTGAGCTAGAAAACGTCGAACGCAACCGCGACAAATCACTCGGCATTTCGGTCTACGTCGGGCAGCGACGCGGCAACGCCAGCACCTCCGATTTCTCCGCCAAAGCGTTGCAGGACACGGTGCGCGCCGCCTTTGATATCGCTCGATTCACCGCCGAAGATGCAATGGCCGGCCTGCCCGATGCGGAAGATCTGGCGCTTGACCCGGCCACACGGCCTGAGCTGGATTTGTTCTTTCCCTGGGCGATCGACGCGCAGGCAGCAACCGAGTTGGCTCTGCGTTGCGAGGCCGCCGCATTCGCCACCGACCGCCGCATTGCCAATAGCGAAGGCGCGGCGGTATCGGCCCAGCAATCGCATTTTTTGATGGGTAATAGCCGAGGCTTTCGCGGTGGTTATGCCAGTTCACGGCATTCGATTTCGGTCGCCCCGATTGCCGGCCGCGGCGCGCAGATGCAGCGTGATTCCTGGTACAGCTCAATGCGCGACGCGCAAGACTTGGCCTCGCCCGAAGCGATCGGCCGCTATGCCGCCGAGCGTGCGCTGTCGCGGCTGAAGTCGCGCCGCGTCGCCACCGCCGAAGTACCGGTCTTGTTTGAAAGCTCGGTAGCCGCCGGCTTGCTGGGTGCCTTGGTGCAAGCCACCAGCGGCGGTGCGTTGTATCGGCGTGCGACCTTCATGCTGGACAGCCTGGGCACATCGGTGCTGGCCCCGCACATTGACGTGACCGAGAACCCGCATGAAATCAAGGGCAAGGCCAGTTCACCGTTCGATGACGAGGGCGTGATCACCCGCGCTCGCAGCGTCGTCGAGGCAGGGGTGCTGCAGGGTTATTTCCTGTCGACCTATTCGGCCCGCAAATTGGGACTGCGCACCACGGGCCACGCGGGCGGCTCGCACAACCTGCGCATGACCAGCCGTCTGACCGCGCCCGGCGACGATCTGGTGACGATGTTGCGCCGCCTCGGGCGCGGCCTGTTCGTGACCGAACTGATGGGGCAGGGCGTCAACTCGGTCACCGGCGACTACTCGCGCGGTGCCAGCGGCTATTGGGTCGAGAACGGCGAGATCGCTTTTCCCGTCCACGAAGTGACGATTGCCGGGACTCTGCCCGAAATGTTCCAGAACATCATCGGCATCGGTTGCGACACCTACACCCTGGGCGGCAAGACGCTGGGTTCGGTACTGATCAGCCGAATGAAGCTGGCTGGCAGTTGAGCAGACCGCTGGTGACTCGCGGTTTGGCCGAGTCCAGCCT
>JBIIVZ010000409.1:0-3193 GCA_044339175.1 Roseateles sp. | reverse complement strand
TCCAGCACCTGCTCGCCTGGCTTCAGGTTGGCCACCGCCACGGTGTAGGCCTTCCAGGCCCGGTGCATGCCCATGGACATCAGGTCGTTCATGATGTCGTAGCGGGAGGCGACGGAGTCGAACACACCGCGCACGCGGCTGGCTTTTTCGCCTTCGTCAACGGTTTGGTAGCCGAAATGGGTGCTGCTCATGGTGTCCTCTGCGCCGGTCGTTCAGGCTGAAACGGGTCGGAAAATATCAATGGGTGGAGCAGCCGCCGCTGGCTTTGCCGGGCATGGCGACGTCGCGACTGGCTCCGGCCGCCGTCAGCCGAGCTTCGTAGTCCTGCCACAGCACTTGCTCACGGGCACCCAGGTCGTATAAATAGTCCCAGGAGAACAGGCCGCTGTCGTGGCCATCGGAAAACTGCGGCCGCACGGCGTAGTGACCGATCGGCTCCAGCGCGGTGATCAGCACGTTGCGCTTGCCGGTCTGCAATATTTCCTGGCCGGCACCGTGGCCTTTGACTTCGGCCGACGGGCTGTAGACCCGCATCAACTCGAACGGAATGCGAAACCGCGCACCGTCGGAAAACGCCACTTCAAGCACCCGCGACTGCTGGTGCACGGTGATGTCGGTGGGTGTGGGAGTGGTGGTGGTGAGGCCGGCCATGGTGGAGTACCGCAGAAAAAACAAGGGTTCCCAGTGTAGCCGGGGGGTTCTCCCGGTCCAGCGCAGCGGGCTTTGTCGTTACCAGTCGCCCCATAAAAAAGGCTCCCACAGCGGGAGCCTTTTTTGCGTGCGACAACAAGTCGCGACGGTTTACTTCTTCTTGCTGCGGTCCGGCACCACGGTGGTGACGGTGGGCATCACTGCTCCGGGCGAAATGGGCTTGGGAGGCGCGCCGTCTTTCTTGGGCTTCTTGCCTTCCTTATTGCTTTTCTGCTGTCCTTTGGCCATGAGGTTCTCCTGGGTTGCTGTGCTGCGAAGCACGTGGTTGCTGAAGGGTCTGTCGAACGGATCTGTCAAAAATCGGCCGAACTGAAGGCTGGGTTCTTCAAAAGACGGTCGCAAGACCTGCCTTGCGAGTTTGCCACGACCCAGCGAGCTTGGTGCCCGCTCAATAACTGCACAGGTCGTCTTTCTTGCCCAGCTCCACGCCGTTCCACGCAGGGCGGGTCTGGACCGGCGAGCGACCTCGGCACAGGCACCGGCACCGACGCGCCGACATCAGCCCGCCTGCAGCAACACCGGCACCACAGCCGGCCAAACGCGGGTCGCGACCCGCCCTACAGGCTTGGCGTCGGCTCACAAGAAAGGGATGGGGCGGACGACGTAGGTCGTCGGCCTGGGGGCGGTCAGTAAGTGCCCATGTAGTCTTTCTTGCCCAGCTCCACGCCGTTGTGCCGCAGGATGGCGTAGGCGGCGTTGATGTGGAAGAAGAACTGCGGCAAACCGTAATGCAGCAAATAGTCCTGGCCGGTGAAGTGGCGCTCTTTGGGCGTGCCGGGACGGGTCACGATGTCGCGGTTGGCACCGTCGGCAAAGCTGTCCACGGCCAAGCCTTCGATGAAGGCCAGCGTGCTCTGGATGCGGGCTTGCAGGTCGGCAAAGCTCTGTTCGGTGTCGGCCACGGCGGGCACGTCAACACCGGCCAAGCGGGCGCACACGCCCTTGGCAAAGTCGCAGCCGATTTGCACTTGGCGCACCAGACCGAACATGTCCGGGAACAGCCGCGCTTGCAGCAGGGCCGCCGGCTCGATGTTGCGGGCGGTGGCGTGGGCCTCGGCCTTGCTCAGCACATCGCTCAAAGCACCCAGCATCTGCTTGAAGACGGGCACGCTGGTTTGATAAATCATGGGGTTCATGGGGATTCTCATCTGGGTTTGGAGCTGGGCATTCTGGCAGGCCCGCGCCAAACTGCGGTTCGGCCTAGATTCGGCAGTTGGACGCGGCTGAGTGAGCTGCGATGCGGTGCGATGGCAAGGTGCTGCGACGCAGTGGGCTGATGCCCACCAGGAGAAGCAACGCAGACAGCGTGCCGTAGCGCGGCGCAATCGGCTGCGTAGCGTTCTCACCCAAATGGTGATGACGCGCGGGCAGAGCAAACTCGATAGACATGCGGTCTCCGCTGCGGTGGCGAGCGGTCAACTGCCGAATCTAGGTTAAGCAAGCCCTAAACTGCCGGCATGAATTTAGCGCCATTGATCAAAGAAGTGGGCCGCGGCAGCAAGGGTGCGCGCGACCTGACCGAAGCACAGGCCGAAGCGCTGTTCGGGCAAATCCTCGACGGTGCGGTGCCGGACCTGGAGCTCGGTGCGCTGCTGCTGAGCTTGCGCATCAAGGGCGAGGCGGCTTCGGAGCTGAACGGCTTCGAGCGGGCCATGCAGGCGCGCACCGCCCACATCACCGTGCCGGGTGTGCTTGATGGGGAAAACAGCCCGCGCTGCGTGTTGCTGCCCACCTTCAACGGGGCCCGCAAGCAAGCCAACCTGCTGCCGCTGGTGGCGCTGTTGCTGGCGCGCGAGGGCGTGCCAGTCCTGATCCACGGCCGGCATGATTTCGACAGCCGGGAAAGTCCGTTCGCGCTGCTGGCCGCACTGGGCTTGCCGCTGGCCCACTCGGTGGCCGAAGCGTCGGCGCAATTGCAGGCCACGCGACTGGCCTGCCTGCCGCTGGCGGTGCTGAACCCCGGGCTGGACGCCTTGATGGCGCTGCGGCCACGGCTTGGCGTGCGCAACAGCGGCCACAGCGTGGCCAAGTTGCTGGACGCCGCACCGGGCCGCTCGGTGCGGGTGGTGGCCGTCACCCACCCGGAATATCTGGACAGCATGGGACAGGCGCTGCTCGGGCTGACGGCCAATGGCGGCCGCGCCTTGCTGATGCGGGCCAGCGAGGGTGAGGCCTATGCCCACCTGCGCCGCAAGGCCCAGCTCTACGGCTTTGCCGACGGCCAGCGCAGCGACCTGCACCCGGCCGACACCACCGACATCGACTGGCCGCTGTCCGACGCCTGCAGCGCGGCCGCCAACGCCGCGTTGATCCGGGCCATGCTGGACGGCAGCGCTGCCGTGCCGCCGCGCATCACCGAGCAGGTGCGCGCGTTGGCCGGGTTGGCGCGCGACTGAAGTTCAGACATCTATTCAGACTTCAAGCGACCGGCCGGGCTCGGCGCGGCGCTCGGTCGTGGCCAGCCCCACCGGCTGCCCGGCCA
>JBIIVZ010000038.1:0-11217 GCA_044339175.1 Roseateles sp. | reverse complement strand
TTGCGGGCGACAGCCAAATCGGAGCTGGACGCTTTATTACCAAAAGCATTCGCTTTGGCGCGCTGGGCAAAGGATTCGATCACTGGCGCATGCGGCACATCGCGGGCATCGCTGCCGTTCGTCGCGGGCACATGCTGCAAGGCGTCGAAATAGGTACGCCAGGTGTCGGGCACGGAACCCGGGTTGTCGAGGTAGGCCTCGTACATCTCTTCGACATAGGGCGCATTGCCCCCGAACAGGTAAGAATTTTCCCTGTATTGCTGCATCATCTCGCTCACCTCTTACCCCGGCTTCCGGGGATTTGGCTGGTAAATAAACCTTCCGCGGCACGGCTCGACCGGTTAGCGGATTGCGACCCGCCTGAGCTGTTTCCAGCAAAGGGGACGGGAAGGACCAAAAAACTAAGTCTTGAACTCTAGCATTCCTGACGGTTGGCGTGTGCACTGACGTTTGCAGACTGTGTTGTGAATGGCGCGCCTGGCGTGAGATTTAGTGCGTTTCAATGGCAAATCGCTGTCGGCCAAGGCGCGGGGTCAGCCCGACGGAGTCGCTGTAATGCAAGCGCAAGAACTTCAGCAAACGTTTGCGAATGTCCTACCCATCGCCTAGACTGCTGCCATCTGTGCGTTACTTGCCACGCGAAGCCGGTGATACGGATCGGTGCCGCAGCGCCACAAACCCAGGAGATGCCATGCAAGTCAAAGTCGTTGACTACCGCGCCGCCGATGCGGCCGAGCTTTTTACCCGCTCTCTGCACGAGACCGGCTTCGGCGTGCTGGTCAACCATCCGGTCCAACAAGCGCTGGTCGAAAAAATTTATGCCGACTGGCTGGCCTTCTTCAACAGCGACGAAAAGCATCAGTTCGCCTTTTCAAAAGAGCAGCAGGATGGCTACTTTTCAACCGCCATTTCCGAGACCGCCAAAGGCTTCACCCAGCGCGACATCAAGGAGTACTACCACTACTACCCTTGGGGCCGGGTACCGGCAAAGTTGCAAGCCGATGTGCAAACCTACTTCGACCAAGCCAACCAACTGGCGCAAGAGTTGCTGTCGTGGGTCGAACGCTACACACCGCCAGAGATCGCGGCGCTGTATCGCGAACCACTGTCCCGGATGATCGCCGACAGCCAGCAGACGCTGCTTCGTGTGCTGCGCTACCCGCCACTGACGGGCCAGGAAGCGTCGGGTTCACTGCGAGCCGCGCCCCACGGGGACATCAACCTGCTGACGATTCTGCCGGCCGCCAACGAGCCGGGCCTGCAAGTGCAGCGCCTGGACGGTGCCTGGGTCGATGTGCCTTGCGACTTCGGCATGCTGATCATCAATATCGGCGACATGCTGCAAGAAGCGTCGCAAGGCTATTACCCCTCGACCCAGCACCGCGTCGTCAACCCGACCGGCGACAGCGCCCAAAAGAGCCGCGTGTCACTGCCGCTGTTCCTGCATCCACGCGCCGACGTCGTGCTGTCGGACCGCTACACGGCAGACAGCTATTTGCAGGAGCGACTGCGGGAACTGGGCGTCAAAGCGTAATTTCGTAATTTCTTAGTTGCGGCCGCACGGTCAGGCCTGCCACAGTAGAAGTTCCGCCATGACGCAACAGCACATCATCTACATCCACCCGGACGCGCCGCCCAAGCCGGCCGAGGGCGAACCTTGCAATGGCTGCGGCGTCTGCTGCCTCAGCGCGCCCTGCCCTATCGGCATTTTGGTGAGCCGACGCCGGCAAGGTGCTTGCACTGCCTTGCAATGGTCGAAGGACGACCGGCGCTATGTCTGCGGCATGTTGACAGCACCGCTGCAAAGCCTGGGTTGGCGGCTCCCCCCCGACGGGGCAGTTGCTAAAAACCTGGCGCGGCTGGTGTCGGGCTGGAGTTCGCGCTGGATTGCAGCCGGCATAGGCTGCGATTCCAGCCTGCTGACCGGCAAGCCCACCGAGGCTGATGCCGAACCTGGGCAAGCCACTAGGCTGACGGATAAAAACGGCAGCTAGCATGAGGGCTTCTTCAGTCTATCGAAGTGGGACGAATATGAAGCGCATCAAACTTTCCTTGCTGGCCATGGCCCTGAGCTTGGCCGCCGCCACAACACAAGCCGTGCCGTTGCGCTGGGCCGCACAAAATGACGTGCTGACGCTAGACCCGCATTCGCAAAATCATGCGACGACGATCGCCATCCTGATGCATTCCTACGAGGGTTTGACTCGCTACGGCGACAAATACCAAGTCGAGCCGGCACTGGCCACCAAGTGGACCTACATCACGCCGACCCAAATCCGTTTCGAACTGCGCCGGGGCGTCAAGTTCCATGACGGCTCGCCGTTCACTGCCGACGATGTGATCTTCACGCTTGGCCGCATCCGTCAGCCTCAGGGCACGATGCAGATTTACGTCACCGGCATCAAAGAGATCAAGAAGATCGATGACCACACCATCGACATGATGCTGGAAGGCCCCAGCCCCATCCTGCTGCGCAACATCATCGACTTCCGCATCATGAGCAAGGCCTGGGCGGAAAAGAACAAGACCACAAACACGCAGGACTACAAGGCCAAGGACGACAGCTACGCCTCCCGCAACGCGATGGGCACCGGCCCCTTCAAGATCACCAGCTGGCAACCCGACCAGAAGATCACCATGGTGGTCAACAAGGACTGGTGGGACACGCCGCGCAGCAACATCACCGAGGTCAGCTACCTGCCGATCAAGTCAGACCCGACCCGCGTGGCGGCTCTGCTCTCGGGGGACGTGGACCTGCTGACCGATATGCCACCGCAGGATGTGGACCGCCTCAAGAGTGATGCCCGGCTCAAGGTCGTCGAAGGCCCGGAGGTGAGGACAATATTCTTTGCGATGGACGAAGGCAGCGATGAGTTGAGGGGTTCCAACATCAAGGGCAAGAATCCATTCAAGGATGCTCGCGTGCGCGAGGCGCTCAGCGTGTCCATCGACCGCGAAGCGATCCGGCGCACCATCATGCGAGGCTTGTCGGTGCCGGCCGGCATCATGGTGGCACCGGGCGTCAACGGCAACACACCGGACATCGACGTGCCGGTCAAGGCCGACGCCGAAAAAGCACGCAAGCTGCTGGCCGAAGCGGGCTATCCGGACGGTTTTGAAGTGCCTCTGAATTGCCCGAACAACCGCTACGTCAACGATGAAAAAATCTGCCAAGCCGTTGCCGCCATGTGGGCCAAGGTGGGCATCAAGGCTCGGTTGGTGGCTTTGCCGATGGCTCAGCACAGCTTGATCTTCCAGAAGTTCGAAGCGCCGCTCTACATGCTGGGCTGGGGCATAGCCACCTACGACGCGCAATACTTTCTGCAAGCGATCGCACGCACCAAGACGAGCGGTGCAGACGGCAACTTCAATTTCTCCAAAGTCAGCGACGTCAGGATCGACCAGTTGGTCGATGCGATGAAGGCAGAGACCGATGTGCCCAAGCGCAACGCCCTGATTCGCGAGGCCCTGCTGCGCGTGCGGGATGAAACCCTCTTCATCCCCCTGCATCACCAGATCCGCCCCTGGGCCATGCGCAGCAATGTGGACACCGTGCACCGCTCTGACGACCGACCGGAAGCTCGTTTCACCAACATCAAGTAAACCGCAAGCGTAATAAAAGAGCCACCGGGACGTTGATCCCGGTGGCTCTTTTTCAGCGCTTCACTGCGCCAGCCAGCTTGCTCAGCCCAGGCTCAAGCGCGCTCTGGCAGCTTGGTACTCACTTGCCAAGCGCTCGACCAGCACCCTGGCCGGCACCACTTCGCGCACCGCGCCAATGCCTTGGCCGCAGCCCCAGATGTCCTTCCAGGCCTTTTTCGAATCGCCGCCAAAGTTCATGGCGCTCGGGTCGCTTTCGGGCAGCTTGTCCGGGTCCATGCCGGCATTGACGATGGAACCCTTCAGGTAATTGCCGTGCACGCCGGTGAACAGATTGCTGTAGACGATGTCGTCGCTGTTGCTGTCGACAATCATCTGCTTGTAGCCGTCCGAGGCACGCGCTTCGTCGGTGGCGATGAAGGCCGAGCCGATGTAGCCGAAGTCGGCACCCATCGCTTGCGCAGCCAGCACCGCGTCACCGCTGGCAATCGCGCCGGACAGGGCGACCGGGCCGCCGAACCATTCGCGGATCTCCTGGATCAGCGCAAACGGGCTTTTCACGCCGGCATGCCCACCGGCACCAGCAGCAACGGCGATCAGGCCGTCAGCGCCCTTCTCGATGGCTTTCTTGGCGAACTTGTTGTTGATGATGTCGTGCAGCACGATGCCGCCCCAGGCATGTACCGCCTGGTTGACGTCTTCACGCGCACCCAGCGAGGTGATGATGATCGGTACCTTGTACTTGGCACACAGCGCCATGTCGTGCTCCAACCGGTCGTTGCTCTTATGCACGATCTGGTTGATGGCAAAAGGTGCGGCCGGCTTGTCGGGATGCGCCAGGTTGTAGGCGGCCAACTCGGTGGTGATTTCCTTCAACCAATCGTCAAGCAACTCCGCCGGTCGGGCATTCAGCGAGGGCATTGAGCCGACCACACCGGCCTTGCACTGCTCGATCACCAGCTTCGGATTGCTGATGATGAACAGCGGCGAGCCGATGATGGGCAGCGGCAGGTTTTGCAATATCTTGGGTAATACGCGAGTCAAGGTCAAAGCAGTCTCCAGCAAAGTATCTGATCAAAAAGCATCCAAGGCCATGGCCGTGACGCTGTCAGCGCCTTCGACGATGGCATCGCGCAAGCCGCCGGCCCGCGCCAGGATGTGTTCCGCATAAAACCGCGCGGTGGCTATCTTGGCTGTCATGAAGGGGACATCGACACCGGCCGCGACTTGGTCCTCGGCCACCAGCAAGGCACGAGCCATTTGCCAACCGGCGACCAAGTTGCCTGCGAGCATCAGATAAGGCACCGAGCCAGCAAACGCCGCATTCGGATTGCTGCGGGCATGCTGGGCGATGAAGTCCACCGCGTCCAGATAAGCCAGCCGCGCCGCCGTCAAACGCTTCAGCGTGGCGCGGGCATCGGCCGTCTGGCGCTGCGCCAACAGTGCTTCGGTCGCTTCGATCTGGGCCGCGATAGCGCGCGCCAGTTGACCACCGTCACGGCTGGTCTTGCGGCCGACCAAGTCGTTCGCCTGGATTGCGGTCGTACCCTCGTAGATCGTCAAAATTTTGGCGTCGCGGTAATACTGGGCCGCACCGGTTTCCTCAATAAAGCCCATGCCGCCATGCACTTGCACGCCCAAGTCGGTGACTTCCAAGCTCATCTCGGTGCTGTAGCCCTTGATCAAGGGCACCAAGAATTCGTAAAACGCCTGGTTCTGTTTCGCTGTTTCGGCGTCCGGGTGATGGTGGGCCGCATCAAAAGCTGCCGCCGCCACGCTGGACATGGCCCGGCAACCCTCGGTCAGCGAGCGCATCGTCATCAACATGCGCCGCACATCGGGGTGATGAATGATGGCTGCGCTGCCGGCCACCGAGTTATCGACCGGACGCGATTGCACCCGGTCGCGCGCAAAGGAGACCGCTTTTTGATAAGAACGCTCAGCCACTGCCACGCCCTGAACACCGACGCCAAAACGGGCCGCGTTCATCATGATGAACATGTATTCCAGGCCACGGTTTTCCTGGCCGATCAACTGCCCGACCGCGCCGCCGTGGTCGCCGAACTGCAACACCGCCGTCGGGCTGGCCTTGATGCCCATCTTGTGCTCGATGGAGACGCAATGCGCATCGTTTCGCTCCCCCAGCGTTCCGTCCGCCTGCACCATGAATTTCGGCACGATGAAGAGGCTGATGCCTTTCACACCCTCGGGCGCGCCGACCACACGAGCCAACACCAGATGGATGATGTTTTCGGCCATGTCGTGCTCACCGTAGGTGATGTAGATCTTGGTGCCGAAAATCTTGTAGTTGCCGTCCGCTTGCGGCTCGGCGCGGGTGCGCACCATCGCCAGGTCGGAACCCGCCTGCGGCTCGGTCAGGTTCATCGTGCCGGTCCAGTTGCCGCCAATCAACTTGGGCAAGAACAGGTTGCGCTGTGCCTCGCTGCCAGCCGTCAGCAGGGCCTCGATGGCACCGTCTGTGAGCAGCGGGCAAAGCGCAAAGCTCATATTGGCACTGTTGAGCATTTCACCGCAGGCCGCGCCTATCGTCTTGGGCAAGCCCTGGCCGCCGAACTCGACCGGATGCTGCAAGCCCTGCCAGCCGCCATCGGCAAATTGCCGGAAGGCCTGCTTGAAACCTGGCGTCGTAAAAACTTGCCCGTCCTTCCAGTAGGACGGGTTCTTGTCGCCCTCCCAGTTCAGCGGGGCGATCACATCCTCGGTGAGCTTGGCGCATTCTTCCAGCACCGCTTGAGCGGTGTCGATGCCAAAGTCGGCGAAGGCCGGAATAGCGGTCAGCGCGGGCAGACCGGCAAGCTCCTGCATATTGAACAGCATGTCTTTGATCGGGGCACGATAGGTCATCACTGACTCCAGATACAGATGTAAAAAACTGAGGGCACCCCGACTGCTCAGTCGTGGTGCCCTCTTTTCAAGTGGCTCGGATCGAGCGGTGGATCAAAGGCTTTGAACCAGTTCGGGCACCGCCACAAACAGATCGGCTTCCAGGCCGTAATCGGCGACCGAGAAAATCGGCGCTTCGGCGTCCTTGTTGATCGCCACGATCACCTTGGAATCCTTCATGCCGGCCAAATGCTGGATCGCGCCGCTGATGCCGCAGGCGATGTAGAGCTGCGGGGCCACGATCTTGCCGGTCTGCCCGACTTGCCAGTCGTTCGGCGCATATCCGGCATCAACCGCTGCGCGGCTCGCACCCAGTGCCGCGCCCAATTTATCAGCCAGCGGCGTCAGCACTTGCATGAACTTGTCGTTCGAGCCAAGTGCACGACCGCCGGAGACGATGATCTTGGCTGCCGTCAACTCGGGGCGGTCGCTCTTGGTGACTTCGCGACCCACAAAGCTGGACTTGCCGCTGTCAGCCGCCGAGATCACTACCTCGACAGCCGCCGCGCCGCCGCTGGCTGCCGCCGCGTCAAAGCCGGTGGTGCGCACGGTCATCAATTTGATGGTGTCGGTGCTTTGCACGGTGGCGATGGCGTTGCCGGCGTAGATCGGACGCTCGAAGGTGTCGGCACTGACCACGCGGGTGACGTCGGACAACTGCGCCACATCCAGCAGCGCGGCTACTCGCGGTGCCACGTTCTTGCCGGCAGCGGTAGCCGGGAACAGCACATGGGTGTAGCCAGCAGCACCGTCTTGCACCAAGGCCAGCACTTGAGCGGCCATGTTTTCGGCCAAGCCGTCAGCCAGTTGGGCCGAATCGGCATGCAACACCTTGGTGACGCCAACGATTTGAGCCGCCGCAGCCGCAGCCGCCGCAGCGTTGTGACCAGCGACCAGCACATGAACTTCAGCACCGGTAGCCAAAGCTGCCGTCACCGTGTTGAGCGTAGCGGCCTTGATGGACGCGTTGTTGTGTTCGGCCACAACCAGGGCCTTGGCAAGAGCTGTCATTTGGAATATCTCCGGATGTGAGCGGCGATGCTCCGCCGCTCTATCGATTCAGTTGAGGCTTCTTCTGGCCAGATCGCCAGTGGCCGATCGCCAATGGCTGGCCGCAGCCGGGCAAGGTCGGACGGTTATTGGATAACCTTGGCTTCGTTTTTCAGCTTGTCCACCAAGGAGGCAACGTCCGCCACCTTGATGCCAGCGCCGCGCTTGGGCGGCTCCTCGACCTTCAAGGTCTTCAGGCGCGGACTCACATCGACACCCAGATCGGCAGGTTTGAACACTTCAAGCTGCTTTTTCTTGGCCTTCATGATGTTGGGCAGGGTCACATAACGCGGCTCGTTCAGGCGCAAGTCGGTGGTGATCACGGCCGGCAAGCTCAACTTGACGGTTTCGAGGCCGCCGTCCACTTCGCGGGTTACCGAAACCATACCGTCCAGCAACTCCACCTTGTTGGCAAAAGTGCCCTGCGGCATGCCGGTCAACGCAGCCAACATCTGGCCGGTCTGATTGCAATCGTCATCGATGGCTTGTTTGCCCAGGATCACCAAGCCGGGCTGTTCTTTGTCGACCAGCGCCTTGAGCAACTTGGCCACGGCCAGCGGTTGCAAATCGAGATCGGCAGGAACTTCAACCAGGATGGCGCGGTCGGCACCAATGGCCATGGCCGTGCGCAGGGTTTCCTGGCATTGCGTCACGCCGCACGACACGGCGATGACCTCAGTCACCACGCCTTTTTCCTTCAGCCGCACCGCTTCTTCGATGGCAATTTCATCAAAGGGGTTCATCGACATCTTGACATTGGCGATATCTACGCCAGTGCCGTCACTTTTGACGCGCACCTTGACGTTGTAGTCGACCACTCGCTTGACCGGGACCAGTACCTTCATCGAAGACTCCAAGACTAATTGACGTTAACGTTAACCGGATTCTAAGGGTGCCACCTGCAGACTCGACGTCAGACAATATCTTTGGCCACAAAAAGCACGATCGTTCTATTTTAACCACGAGATCGATCCTGACGGGCGCGAAAGTTAGACTGCGACGCTGAATGGACACAGCCTCTCAAAATCCCCCCCCCTGCATCGGCATCTTCGACTCCGGCGTCGGCGGCTTGACCGTTCTGCGAGAGCTGCAACGCTGCCTGCCCGAGGTGCCGCTGCGCTATATCGCCGATGCTGCCCATGCTCCTTACGGCCAGCGCAGCCCAGACTTCATCGCTCGGCGCAGCCTGCTGCTTAGCCAGCAGCTGGTAGATCACGGTGCCCGCTTGCTGGTGGTGGCCTGCAACACAGCCACCGCTCATGCCATTCAGGTCTTGCGTCAGCGCTGGCCGGGCCTGCCCATCGTCGGCACTGAACCTGGCATCAAACCCGCCGTGGCTGCCAGCCGTAATGGCCGTATCGGCGTACTGGCGACGCCCGCGACGCTGGCGAGCGCACGTTTTGCCGACCTGCTGGCGCGGCACGCACCGCAAAGCCTGATCGTCAGCCAAGGCTGTCCTGGCTTGGCCGATCTGATTGAAGAAGGTGACTTTGAGGCACCCGCGCTACGTCAAATGGTGACCGATTACTGCCGGCCTCTGCGCGCTGCGGGGGTTGACACCGTCTTGATGGGCTGCACCCATTACCCTTTTGTACAGACGCTATTGCAGGCTGAACTGGGCACGCAGGTTCAGTTGCTGAACATAGAGAGTGCGGTGGCTCAGCAAGCGCAGCGCCTGTGGGCGAGCTTGAACCTTTCCAGCAGCGCGGCTCCGGTCAGCATCGCAACGACCGGCGACGCCGCCGAGTTGGCGCACTTTGTGCATCACGCGCTGGGCTGGCAGGCCGTCGAAGCCCTGCAGTTGCCGATTTAATCAGGCCGAACACCCGCAGCCGGGTGGGCGTCGGCCGCCGCCACACCGCGTTGCATGTCGATGCCGCGCAGCAGCAGCCAACCGATCACAAAGAAACTGCCGGTGCTCAGAATCGCCAAACGGTGGTTACCGTCGGTCAGCCAAGTCACCAGACCATAGGTCAGTGGCCCAATGATGGCTGCCAGCCTAGTGGCCACCGTCCAGAGCCCGAAGAATTCCGCCACAAACGAGGTCGGCGCAAAGCTGGCCGCCAACGCCCGGCCACACGACTGGCTGGAGCCCATGCACAGGCCGGCAATCACCGCTGCCACCCAGAACATGGCCTGATTGCTGGCGGCGTAGGCCAGCAATACCATCACCATCCAGCCGACCAGAGTGTGGCTGAGCGCACGCTTGTGGCCAATGCGGTCCTCGAAATAGCCAAAGCCGAAAGCGCCAACCGCCGACGCAACATTGACGATGAACACCAGCGCCATCGTCTGCGCCTGTGCGAAGCCCAGCGTCTGCTCGGCATACACCGCTGCCAAAGCGATCACTACCGAAATACCCGCCTGGTAGCTGGTGCCACAGGCGAGCAGTCGCAAAAAGTCAGGGTAGGCATGGGCTCGCTGCCAAGACGACCAAAGCGCGCTGAGCCCGCCTGCAGATTGCACAACCGGGCCGCCCGACTTCTGGGCACGTTCACGCAGGAACAAAAAAGTAGGCAATGCGGCCAAGGCGTAAACAGCAGCCGTGATGTACATCGCTACCGGCACAAACTCGGTGGCGGGCAAACCCGCAGCCTGCGCATGCAGCACATAAGCCAAGCTCAGGCCGAGCGACAACATACCGCCGAAATACCCGAAGGCCCAACCCCAGCCCGACACTCTGCCGAGTGCATCGCGGCGCGCCAATTCGGGCAAAAACGAGGCGATCAGCGATTCGCCAAAGGAATAAAACATATTGGACAGCACTACGGCCAGCCCGGCTGCCCACAGCTGACCCTGCCCGGCAAGCCCCAGGCCAATCGTAGTCAACACGCAACCAACGGTGCTGACGGCGAGCAAGCGCTTCTTGGCGGCATAGCGGTCGGCATAGGCACCGATGGCCGGCATGGCCAGCATCACGATCAAGCTGGACAAGGCAATCAAACTGGTCCAAAGCAAGGTGCCAGACGGGCTGTTCTCGGTGATCACGCTGACGAAATAAGCGTTGTAGACCGCCGTCAACACAACCGTGGTGTAGCCCGAATTGGCGAAGTCATACATCGACCAGCCAAATACCTCGCGCTTTTTTACCCCTTCATTCAATAACTCTTGAGCGAACATTCCCACCGTGAACCCCTGCCATCTGATCAACCCAAGCCGGGCCCGCTGGCGAACTGGAGAACGATACAAAGCCCACTCCGCCGGGCCGAATGATAGTTCGCAAGTTCATCAGAGCCCGCATGTCTCGGCGGCCCGCTACGCGGCTGGCAGCGCGCTGACGCAGAGCAAAGTCGGGACACAAGACTCAGTGATACCGGCCGGGGTATCGAACAGCAAAAGACCCAATCGCAGCTTCGATAAGCCGTATGGTCCCGGCACCCGAGCCTCCGCCAGACCGACTTTGACCAAGTGGGGGGAACGGCCGATTGCCTCCTCCCCTCCTTGCTTCACCCCCCGACAAGCGAGCTGAATGCCAGCGGAAGCTTGCAGAAGCCAACGGCCCTTGGCAACAAAAAAAACGCTAAGCAGTTGATTTGCTTAGCGCTTTTGGAAGTCTTCAGACTTTGACGGAACTGCTTGTGGTGCCCAGGACGGGAATCGAACCCGTATGACCGTTAAGGTCGGCGGATTTTAAGTCCGCTGCGTCTACCAATTTCACCACCC
>JBIIVZ010000408.1:0-3202 GCA_044339175.1 Roseateles sp. | reverse complement strand
CTGCCGCGCATCCAGGCCTTGAAGCCCGACGTGCTGGTGCTGTGCAACTTTGGTCGCGACCTGGTCAATGCCGCCAAACAGGTGACCGACTTCGGCCTGAAAGCCAATATGAAGGTCATCGCCCCGGTGCTGCTGTACACCTCGCGGCAAGCGGGCGGTGCCGACGCGTTCGAGGGCATCATCGGCGGCACCTCCTACTACTGGGGGCTGGAAGACAAGATCCCGGCCGCCAAGGCCTTCAACGACAAGTTCCGCAAGGCCAACGGCGGTGCCGTGCCGTCCGACTACGGCGCTTTAGGCTATGCCGGTATCCGCAGCGTGTTGCAGGCGGTGCTGAACGCCAAATCCACCGACTCGCTGCCGGTCAGCATTGCCCTGCGGCAGCTGAAATACAACTGGTACAAGGGCGATCAGTTCTATCGCAAATGCGACCACCAGTCGGTGCAGTCGGTCGTCATCGTCGAGTCCAAGTCGAAGAACATGAAAGACAAATACGACGTCTTCAACGTGCTGGCGATCGAGAACCCGAACGAGGCCAATCTGCGCAGCTGCGACGAACTCGGCCACAAGATTTCGACCTGAGCCTGAATGTTGTGTCAAGCGCCATCATGAACGACATCACCCTCTCTCTTTTGATGCTGCAGTTGATGACCGGCATTGCCCTGGGCGCGGTTTATGCGCTGCTGGCACTCGGCCTGTCGCTGATCTTCGGCATGTTGACCGTGGTGAACTTCGCCCATGGCGCGTTCTTCATGGTGGGCGCCTTTCTGGGCGTCTACTTTCTCGGCCTGACCGGCAACTTCTGGTTCAGCCTGCTGCTGACGCCGCTCGCCGTGGGTGCCATCGGTCTCGTGACCGAGCGCTTTCTGGTGCGCCCGCTGTACGGTCGCGGCATCGACTACCCGCTGCTGCTGACCTTCGGCCTGTCCTATGTGATGGTGGAGGCCATGCGGGTGCTGTTCGGCATCGAGGGCGTGGCCACCTCCACGCCGACTGAGTTGCGCGGTGTGGTCGATCTGGGCTTCGGCTTCTTCCCGATCTATCGCTTGTTCCTGATTGCCGCCACGGCCGCCGTGGTGCTGGGCTTATGGCTGTTCATCGAGAAAACCCGCTACGGCCTGATCATCCGTGCCGGCTCGCGTGACCCCGAAATCGTGCGCGTACTGGGCATCGACATCGCCCGCGTCTGGTTGCTGGTGTTCGGCATCGGCACCGCCATCGCCGGCTTGTCGGGTGTGCTGGCAGCGCCGACGCGTGCGGTCAATCCGGAGATGGGCATCTCGGTGCTGGCGGAGTCCTTCGTCGTGACGGTGGTCGGCGGCATGGGCTCGCTGCCCGGTGCGGTGGTGGCGGGCTTGTTGGTCGGCATCGTGTTCAGCATGACGTCGCTGTTTGCGCCCGACCTGGCCGAGCTGTCGATCTTCGTGCTGATGGCAGTGGTGCTGTTGATCAGGCCGCAAGGGCTGTTCGGCAAAGCCGGAATGATGGGCTGAGAACGGAACACTCCTGATGAACCTCAGCACTCAATCCCGATTTTTCAACAGCATCGTGCGCCACCGCGTCGGTGCCGTCCTGGTCTGCCTGATCCTGTTCCCGTTGGTCATGCCTTACGAGGCCCTGGCCATCAACATCTTGATCTTCGGACTCTATGCCGTCGGCTTCAATCTGCTGTTCGGCTACACCGGCATGCTGTCGTTTGGGCACGCCGCCTTTCTGGGCGTGGGCAGCTATTTGTGCGGCATCGCCATCGTCAGCGGCGGCTGGCCCTGGTGGGCGGCGATCGCGGCCGGCGTGGCAGCCTCGGCGCTGGTCGGGCTGGTGATCGGCTTTCTGGCCATCCGCACGCGTGGCATCTACTTTTCGATGGTGACGCTGGCGTTGGGGCAGATCGTCTATTACGCCTTTTACAAGGCGGAGCGCTGGACCGGCGGCGAAAACGGCCTGCGCGGCATCCGCGTCGAGGTGATCGATCTGCTGGGCTGGAAGCTCGATTTCATCAACCCGATCACCAAGTATTACGTGATCCTGGTGTTCGTGGCGGCCGCGCTGTGGTTTATCTCACGGGTCTTGAACTCGCCCTTCGGTGCCGTCATTGAAGCGATTCGCGAGAACGAGAAACGCACGGCCGCTTGCGGCTACGACGTGGCCCGCGCCAAGTTGCTGGTGTTCGTGCTGTCGGCTGCGGTGTGCGGCTTGGCGGGTGCCTTGCGGGCGCTGCACCTGTCCATTGTGCCAATCGACTCGCTGCATTATTTGCAATCGGGCCAGGCGGTGATGATGTGCTTGCTGGGCGGCATGGGCACCTTCTTCGGCCCCTTCGTCGGCGCGGCGCTGTTTCTCTACTTGGAAGATGTGGCCACCGCCGTCACCACGCATTGGATGGCCGTCGTCGGCGTGACCTTCATGGTCTTCGTGCTGTTCTTCCCCAAGGGCGTTTGGGGGTCCCTATTGCATTGGCTGGAGCGCAGCGCCTCCAAGCAAGAGAAAGAGCAGGAGAAAGCCGCATGAGTCAGCCGATTCTTGAAGTCGACAACGTCAGTCAGCGTTTCGGCAACTTCACCGCCTTGAACAAGGTCAGCGTGGCGTTCCAGCCGGGCAAGCTGACCGCCATCATCGGCCCCAATGGTGCCGGCAAAAGCACCTTCTTCAACGTCGTCAGCGGGGCCTTTGCGCCGACCGAAGGCCGGATCCGCTTTCAGGGTCGCGACATCACCGGGCTGGCCCAACATCAGTTTGCCCGCATCGGCATCGCCAAGAGCTTTCAGATCACCAACGTGTTCAAGCAACTCTCGGCGCATGAAAACGTGCGGGTGGCGGCGCAGATGCGCTCGGCCCGCTTCGAGCTGCTGCGCCCGCGTGCCAGCCTGAAGGCGGTGATCGAGCAAGCCGATGCCTTGCTGGCGCGCGTGGGCTTGAGCGCTTGGCGCAACAAGACGGCCGGCGACCTGGCGCACGGCCAGCAGCGCGCACTGGAAATCGCGATGGCGCTGGCCAGCGAGCCGGTGTTGCTGCTGATGGACGAGCCGACGGCCGGCATGTCGCCGGAGGAAACCGTGGTGATGATGGCGCTGATCACCGAGCTGGCGCGCGAACGCACGCTGGTGTTGGTGGAGCACAAGATGAAGTTGGTGATGGGCTTGTGCGAGCGGCTGATCGTCCTGCATCACGGCGAGTTCCTGGCCGAAGGCACACCGGACGAGAT
>JBIIVZ010000406.1:0-3203 GCA_044339175.1 Roseateles sp. | reverse complement strand
TCGAGGCCGCCCGGCGGTGGCTGGACGAGCAGTTCGTCAAGAACGAATGCGAACCGATGCGCGGCTCCGGCAAGGTCTTGATTGCCGACAAGATTTTCGGTATCGCAGCCGCCGTGGGGCCGGCGGCATTCAAGGATCCGGCCTGGGCCTTGGACTATGCGCGCGCTACCAGCGGGGCGCTCAGCAAGGCTTTGTTGCGGATCGATGTGGCCAAACGTACCTTGTCCTATTGAGAACAATGTTTGGGGCGGGACTTGCCGGCCCGACCGGCCCAACCGGCAAGTCCCTTGCCTCGACCCGATTCTCTTGAAGCGCCGCCTCGCGCCCTCACATCTCGTGCGCCGGCGGCGTTTTTGTCGCCCTGGAATTGATCGTGCTAGCCAAGCTGATCAACTCCATTCAACCCTTACGCTCGAACAACCGTCTAACCATGCAAAAGCAAACCCATTCCTTCCAGGCCGAGGTCAAGCAGATCCTGCACCTCGTCACCCATTCGCTCTACTCGAACAAGGAAATCTTCCTGCGCGAGTTGGTATCCAACGCATCGGACGCCTGCGACAAGCTGCGCTTCGAGGCGCTGGACAATGCCGCGCTGTTTGAAGACCAGCCGAACTTGGAAGTCCGGGTCAGCTTCGATGTGGCGGCGCGCACCGTCACCATCACCGACAACGGCATCGGCATGAGCGCCGATGAGGCGATTGCGCACCTGGGCACCATTGCCAAGAGCGGCACCCGCGAATTCATGGAAAAGCTTGGTGGCGACCAGAAGAAGGATGCCAATCTGATTGGTCAATTCGGCGTCGGCTTTTACTCCGGTTTCATCGTTGCTGACCGCATCACCGTCGATTCGCGCCGTGCTGGCTTGCCGCCCGAAGCCGGTGTGCGCTGGAGCTCGGAAGGCACCGGTGACTACGAGGTCGAGGCGATCACCCAGGCTGAGCGTGGCACCCGCGTGGTCTTGCATCTGCGCGAGGACGAGGACGAGTTCCTCAAGACGTGGCGGCTGAAGTCTGTCATCAGCAAATACTCTGATCACATCTCACTGCCCATCCTGATGCGCAAGGAAGAGTGGGATGCCGACAAGGCCGAACAGGTGTTGAAGGACGAGTGGGAAAGCGTCAACAAGGCCTCGGCGCTGTGGGCCCGCAGCAAGAGCGAGGTGACGCAGGAACAGTACGAGGACTTCTACAAGCAGATCAGCTACGACACCGAAGCGCCGCTGGCCTACACCCATAACCGGGTCGAGGGGCGCAGCGAGTACACGCAGCTGCTCTACATTCCGAAGAAAGCGCCGTTCGACCTGTGGAATCGTGACAAGCGCGGCGGCGTCAAGCTCTACGTCAAGCGCGTTTTCATCATGGATGACGCTGAGGCGTTGATGCCGGTCTATCTGCGCTTCGTCAAGGGCGTGATCGACTCGGCCGACCTGCCGCTGAACGTGTCGCGCGAGCTGCTGCAAGAAAGCCGTGACGTGAAGGCGATCCGTGAAGGCTCGACCAAACGGGTCTTGTCCATGCTGGAAACGCTGGCTGACAATGAGGAAGCGGACGAGCGGGCGAAGTACCAAGCCTTCTGGAACGACTTCGGTTCGGTGCTGAAAGAAGGTGTCGGCGAAGACCACCAGAATCAGGAACGTTTGGCCAAGCTCTTGCGTTTTGCTTCCACGCATGCAGACGCGGGCGTCTCGCTGGTTGACTACGTGAAGCGTGCCAAGGACGATCAGGATGCGATTTACTACATCACTGCCGACTCGTTGAGCGCCGCCAAGAACAGCCCGCAGTTAGAGATCTTCCGCAAAAAGGGCATCGAGGTGCTGCTGTTGGTGGACCGGGTGGATGAGTGGATGCTCTCGCACCTGTATGAGTTCGAAGGCAAGCCGCTGCAATCGGTGGCCAAGGGCTCGATCGATCTGAGCAAGCTTCAGGACGATGACGAAAAGAAGAAGGCGGAAGAAGCCGCCGAAGCCTTCAAGCCCTTGCTGGATCGCTTGAAGGAAAGCTTGAAAGCGCGTGCCAAAGACGTGCGCCTGTCGACTCGTCTGGTCGATTCGCCGGCCTGCATCGTGGTCGAGGAGGGCGACATGAGCGGCCATCTGGCTCGGCTGTTGAAGCAGGCCGGCCAAGTGGCTCCGGTGTCGCTGCCGACCTTGGAAATCAACGCCGAGCACGCGCTGGTCCGCAAGCTGGAAGGCAGCGCCCATTTCGATGACTTGGCCCAGGTGATGTTCGACCAAGCGGTGTTGGCCGAAGGCGGCAATCTGGAAGACCCGGCGGCTTATGTGAAGCGTGTCAACGCGATGCTGCTCGCCTAACTACTAGCCCGCAAAAAGCCCGCGTGCTTGACGGCAGGCGGGCTTTTTTCGTTCAGACAGGGCCTGAGAGGGTGAGAACTTTTTACTGCGCGGCCGCCATGCGTCGTTGGCTGGGTACTCGGAATCCTCTCGTACCTGGAGTACGTTCCGGTTCCTGCGCCCCATCCGCCTAGCCTGACGACCGCTCGCTACAAAAGTTCTCACCCTCTGAGGGTTATCTGAAATTCGCGTCGGGGTCGCCGGCATCTGCTTCGAAACCGCTGAACTGGTCTTGCACCGGCCGCATCGCTTCCAACTGCTCGCGCAGTTTGGCGACCTGATCGTTCCAGTAGTTGGGCGTGCCAAACCAGGGGAAGGCCAGCGGAAAGGCCGGATCGCCAAAACGGCGGGCCAGCCAAGCGCTGTGGTGAATCATCCGCAAGGTGCGCAACGGCTCGATCAGCGTCAGCTCGCGGCGGTCGAATTCGGCCACCATTTCGTAGCCTTCGAGCACGCAGGCCAATTGCTGCCGCGCCGACAGCGCATCACCCGACAGCAACATCCACAGATCCTGCACCGCCGGACCCATCACCGCATCGTCCAGATCGACGAAATGCGGGCCGGCTGTGGGCGTCCACAGAATGTTGCCGGGGTGGCAATCGCCGTGCAGACGCAGCAAACGCAAGTCGGGGATGGCGTCGAAGGCTTGCTGGATGGCGCTCAAGCAGCGCCGTGTCACCTCGTCCCAGGCGGGCATGATTTCCAGCGGTACGCTGTCATTTGCAATCAACCAGTCGCGCGCGACCTGACCCGGTTCGGCGCTGGCCCAGTGTTGACGGTGCGCAAATGGCTGCTGGCGGCCCACGCCGTGCAGCCGGGCCAGCAGTCGACCGATCCAGGTCAGTACCTCCGG
>JBIIVZ010000405.1:0-3211 GCA_044339175.1 Roseateles sp. | reverse complement strand
CGGCCTCGGCCATCAAGAAATAGGCACTCCAAGCAAGCGCGCCCAGCACGCCTTTGCAACGACTTGGCAACGACCTGGCAATGACTTTGACCCGATGAGCTCACGACCGTTCAATTTTTCCGCCGGCCCCGCCGTGCTGCCCGACGAGGTTTTGGCCCAGGTTGCGGCTGAAATGCTGGATTGGCGGGGCTCCGGCATGAGCGTGATGGAGATGAGCCATCGCGGGCCGGAGTTCAGCGAAATTGCACAGACGGCAGAAGCCGACCTGCGCGACCTGCTGCAGGTGCCGGCCAACTTCCACATCCTCTTCATGCAGGGGGGCGGCTTGGCCGAGAACGCCATCGTGCCGATGAATTTGTCGCAACTGAATGCAAGCGGCAAGGTCGATGTGGTGGTGACCGGCGCATGGTCGAAGAAAAGCGCGCAAGAAGGCGCTCGCTACGCCGATGTGCAGATTGCCGCCAACGGCGCGGCAACCCGCTACACCGACCTGCCCGCTGCGGCCGATTGGCAGTTGCGAGCCGATGCCGCTTACGTTCATGTCTGTACCAACGAGACCATCGACGGTGTCGAGTTTCATCAATTGCCGGACCTGAAAGCGCTCGGCAGCGATGCGCCGCTGGTGATCGATTGCTCGTCCCACCAACTGTCGCGGACCATTGATTGGTCACGCGTCGGCTTGGCCTTCGGAGGGGCTCAAAAAAATGTCGGTCCGGCCGGCTTGACCCTGGTTTATGTGCGGGACGACCTGCTCGGCAAGGCCTTGCCGATTTGCCCGTCGGCGTTTGACTACCGGGTGGTGGCCGACGCCAAGTCGATGTACAACACGCCGCCCACGTTTTCCATCTACGTGGCCGGCCTGGTGTTTCAGTGGCTGAAGCGCTTCAGCTATGGCGGCAAGACGGGCTTGGCGGCCATCGAACAACGCAATATCGACAAGGCCAGCCTGCTCTACACCGCACTGGACCAATCGAATCTGTTCGAAAACCGTGTCGCCGTGCATTGCCGTTCGCGCATGAACATCCCGTTTTACCTGCGCAACGAAGCGCTGAACGGTGCATTTCTGGACGGTGCCAGGGCCCGTGGCCTGCTGCAACTGAAGGGTCACAAATCAGTGGGTGGCATGCGCGCCTCGGTTTACAACGCCATGCCGCTGGAAGGCGTGCAAGCGCTGGTGGCTTATTTGACAGAATTCGAGACTCAACATGGCTGACACCCTACCCACTGCAGCCGCTGTTACAGCCACCGTTGCAGTCACCACTGCTGCGCCCGAATTGGCCTCGCTGCGCGATCAGATCGACGCGCTGGACAACCAGTTGCTGACCCTGCTGAACGCTCGCGCCCATGTAGCGGAGCAGGTCGGCGAGGTCAAAAAGCGCGAAGGTACGCCGTTTTTCCGCCCCGACCGGGTGGCGCAAGTGATCGCCAAGATGCAGGGCGCCAACCCCGGCCCGCTGAAGGGCGAGCATGTCGGTGCCATCTGGCGCGAGATCATGTCCGCCTGCTTGGCGCTGGAGTCGCCGCAACGGGTCGCCGTGCTCGGCCCGGTCGGTACTTTTTGCGAACAGGCGGCAATCGAGTATTTCGGCGGCGCAGCCGATCTGATTTATTGCTCCAGCTTTGACGAGGTGTTCCACGCCACCGCCAGCGGCAGCGCGCAGTACGGCGTGGTGGGCGTCGAGAACATGACCGAGGGCGTGGTGACCCGCTCGCTCGACCTGTTCTTGCACACCCCCACCCACGTCGTCGGAGAAGTCAGCTTGCTGATCCGCCACAACCTGCTGCGTTTGCAGGACTCATTGGAGGGCGTTGAAGCGGTGCTGGCTCACCCGCAGGCCTTGGCGCAATGCCAGAACTGGCTCAACAAGCATCTGCCCCACGCCGAGCGACGCGCGGTGTCGAGCAATGCAGAAGGCGCACGTTTGGCGGCGACCAACCCGGCGTGGGCCGCTATCGCCGGGGAGCGTGCCTCGGCCGCGTTCGGCCTGCACATCGTCGCCCATGCGGTTCAGGATGAAGCCTACAACCGCACCCGTTTTGCCATCATCTGTTTGCCGCAAACGATGGCTGCACCGCCGGCCACGGCGCGGGACTGCACCAGTTTGATCGTCTCGGTGCCCAATCAGCCAGGTGCCATGCATGACTTGCTGGTGCCGCTGAAGACGCATGGCGTCTCGATGACCCGACTGGAGTCGCGCCCGGCCCGCACCGGGCAGTGGGACTATTACTTCTACATCGACCTGGATGGCCACCCGTCGCAACCGCATGTGGCGGCCGCGCTGTCCGAGTTGCGCGAGTTGTGCGCCTTTTTCAAGGTGATTGGTGCCTACCCGGTGAAAGCTTAAGCGCTTATGTTCAAGCAACTCGGGGTGATCGGCTGCGGCCTGATGGGCGGCTCGTTCGCGCTGGCGCTGAAAAAAGCGGGCTTGGTCGAGCATGTGGTCGGCTACAGCAAATCGCCTTCCACCACCGAAACCGCCAAACGCCTGGGCGTCATTGACACCGTGGCGGAATCCGCGCTGCAAGCGGTGACGGGCTGCGACATCGTGCTGCTGGCCGTGCCGGTGTCGGCCACCGAAAGCACGCTGAAGGCGATTCGCCACTTGGTTCACCCCGGCGTGCTGTTCATGGATGTGGGCTCGACCAAATGCGACGTGGTCAGTGCCGCTGAACGGGCCTTGGGTAAACAAATCGACGCTTTTGTACCCGCGCATCCGATCACCGGCAAGGAGTCGGGCGGCGTCCAGAATGCCGATGCCGCGCTGTACCAAGACAGGCAAGTCATCCTGACGCCGCTGCCGCAAACCAATGCCATGCTGGTGCAGCGCGCCACCGACGTCTGGTCGGCGCTCGGCTCGCGGGTCTTGAAGATGACGCCGCAGAATCACGATGCCGCCTTTGCTGCGGTCAGCCACTTGCCGCATTTACTGGCTTATGCGTTTTTCCAATCGGTGGCCGCGCAACCGGCGGGCCGGGACTACCTCAGCCTGGCCGGCCCGGGCTTTCGCGACTTCACCCGTATTGCCGCCAGCGAGCCGGCCGTCTGGCGCGACATCCTGATGGCCAACAAGGCCGAGGTGCTGGTGCAGTCGCAACGCTTTCGGCAAGCCCTCGATGCGCTTGAAAACCTGCTCAAGACTGACGACGCGGCCGGGCTTGAGGCGCGCATCAAGCTGATTTCTGAGGCGCGCGGCAAGTGGCAGATGGGGCA
>JBIIVZ010000404.1:0-3215 GCA_044339175.1 Roseateles sp. | reverse complement strand
GTTTGTGTTTGTGTTTGTGGTCAGCCAGTCTGCGCCCGCATCAAGGTCATCCAGCCATGCTTGCCAGCCGGCATCGCCAAAGTCGCCGCTGCTGTCGCCGCAGCCGAGCAGGTCGATCTGCAAGACCGCGAAGCCCGCTTGCGCCAGTGCCCGCGACTGCAGGGCCGCCATGCGCCGCGACTTGTTCATCTCTTCAGCAAAGGGGTGAATGTGCAAGACGCGACCGCAGCATTCGCCCTGCGGCGGGTGATAAATACAAAAGCGCTGGCCCTGGTCTCCGCCGCGGGCGAGAAAAAAGGGTTGCGACTGCGTCATGAGTTCAGCGGATATGCAGCGGGGCAAACGACTTCACCAAATCATCCAAAGCCTTCAACTGCGCCAGGAAGGGCTCCAACTGATCCAGCGGAAGGGCGCTCGGCCCATCGCATTTGGCGGCGTCTGGGTCGGGGTGCGCTTCAAGAAACACGCCCGCCAGGCCTACAGCCAAGCCGGATCTCGCCAGTTCAGCCACTTGCTGGCGGCGCCCTCCCGAGGCTGCGCCGCTGGGGTCGCGTTGCTGCAGTGCGTGCGTGACGTCAAAAATGATGGGCAGGTCGTTGCAGACGCGCTTCATCACGCCAAAGCCCAGCATGTCGACGACCAGGTTGTCGTAGCCGAAGCAGGTGCCTCGGTCGCAAAGAATCAGCTGGTCGTTGCCCGCCTCTTTGAACTTCTCGACGATATTGAGGACTTGTGGCGGGCTCAAGAACTGCGGCTTTTTGATGTTGATGACGCGGCCGGTCTTGGCCAATGCCACGACCAAATCGGTCTGCCTGGCCAAAAATGCGGGCAACTGCAAGACGTCGACAACCTCGGCGACCTGCTGCGCTTGCCACGGTTCATGAACGTCGGTGATCAGGGGAACATCGAATTCCGCCTTCACCGCTTCGAAAATCCGCAGGCCTTCATCCAAGCCTGGCCCGCGATAAGAATGGATGGACGAGCGGTTGGCCTTGTCAAAACTGGCCTTGAACACGTAGGGGATGGACAGCTTCTGGGTGACCCGGACGTATTCGGCGCAGGTGCGCAGCGCCAAGTCCTTTGATTCGAGGACGTTGATGCCGCCAAACAGGACAAACGGGCCTGTGTTCGAGACTTGAATTTTGTTGCCGATGGGAATCACGTGAGGTTCCGGAATTGGAGCGAGCGGAAAGAAAATGCGGCGAGCTGGTTTGACGCGGTTGCGGACCTTGCGGCAACGCTCGACTCAGCCGCCTAACTTGGCCGCGACAAAGTCGGTCAGCGAGCCGACGGTGGCGAAGGTTTCGCCGTCGATTTCGTCGTCGCCCACCATCACGCCGAGTTGATCTTCCAGGCTGGTGATCAGGCTGACCACGGCCATGGAGTCCAGCTCCGGGATGGCACCGAGCAGTTGAGTGCTGCGGTCAAACGTGCCGCTGCGACCGTTCAAGCTCAGCACTTCGTCCAGAATTCTCAGCACTTGCTTTTGTGTGTCCATCATGACTCGGTGTTCCAGGGTCGGGCGTGAGTCGAATGACACCTCAGCCATTAGGTTTGCCGCGCCCCGACTCGTTCAACTGCCGAGGCACAAGATTTACAGAATCTTAGCCGCTGCAAAGGACTGTTTGCGCTGTCGCATACCCCCGTGAATCGGTGGTTACGCATTCACACTTTGCCCAGGCTGCGTCAGCGCTCGGAGACAGTGCTGTGCGATACTTTTTTTCCCGGCTTTGTGCTGAATTTGAACGCGACAAGAGCATGCCCGAGTCGACTCTGCTGAACGAGATGATTTGCCGAACGGCCAGACGGTTTCCGCAGGCGGTGGCGCTCAGCGATGGGCCGATGAGTCTCAGCTACGGCGAGCTCGAGAGCGCGGTGGCGGGCTTTGCCAGTGGCTTGCTTGCCCTCGGTGCAGGGCGCGGCGAACGGGTGGCGATTTACCTGGAAAAGCGCTTTGAGACGGTGATTGCTAGTTTTGGCGCGCCTGCTGCGGGCGCTGTGTTCGTGCCCTTGAATCCGCTGCTGAAGGCCGATCAAGTAGCCTTCATCATGCGGGATTGCGCTGTGCGGGTGCTGGTAACTTCGCCGGAACGTTATGCCATGCTGAGCCCTCAGTTGGCGGCATGCCCAGGTTTGCGTCACGTGGTGCTGACGGGGGATGCCCCGGCCGCGCCGATCCCGGGCCTGGAACTGCATCGGTGGCCGGCCTTGCTGGCTGCGTCGCCTCGCGCCGGTCACCGCGTGATCGACACCGACATGGCGGCGATTCTGTACACCTCCGGCAGCACCGGGGCACCGAAGGGGGTGGTGCTGTCGCACCGCAATATGGTGGCAGGTGCCAAAAGTGTGGCGTCCTACCTACAAAATGATGAGCGCGATGTCTTGTTGGCCGCCTTGCCGTTGTCTTTTGATGCCGGGTTCAGTCAGTTGACGACCGCCTTCCACAGCGGCGCTCGGGTGGTTTTGTTGAATTACCTGATGCCGCGTGACGTGTTGAAGGCGATGGAGCGGGAGGGCGTGACAGGGGTGACTGCCGTACCGCCGCTCTATATTCAGTTGGCGCAATTGGAGTGGCCGGCCGCCATCAACCGGCACCTGCGCTATTTCGCAAATACCGGGGGCCGGATGCCGCGCGACACGCTCGATCTGTTGCGCCGTCGCGTGCCGGGTGCCGAACCGTTCTTGATGTACGGCCTGACCGAAGCGTTCCGGTCGACTTATTTGCCGCCGGCGGAGGTGGACCGGCGCCCCGATTCGATCGGCAAGGCCATTCCGAACGCGGAAATTCTGGTACTTCGCGAGGACGGCAGCGCTTGCGAGGCGGACGAGCCCGGAGAGTTGGTTCACCGCGGCGCGTTGGTGGGCTTGGGTTATTGGAACGACGCCGAGAAAACTGCCGAGCGCTACAAGCTGCTGCCGGCCGGCGCGGCAGGGCGCGAGGCCGGCCTGCAACTGCCCGAGTACGCGGTGTTTTCTGGCGACACGGTACGCCGCGACGCCGAGGGCTTCTTCTACTTCATCGGACGACGCGACGAGATGATGAAAACCTCGGGCTACCGGGTCAGCCCGACCGAGGTGGAAGAAATCTTGTACAGCACGCAGTTGGTCGGCGAATGTGTGGCCTTTGGTGTGGAGCACGCCACGCTGGGGCAGTCGATCCAGGTCATTGCCACCGCGCCGGTCGGGGCGTGCACGCTGGACTTACCCGCGCTGCA
>JBIIVZ010000037.1:0-11280 GCA_044339175.1 Roseateles sp. | reverse complement strand
CGCGCACACCGGCTTCGATGCTGACGAAAACGCCCCAAGCGGTTTTCGGGCTCGGGTCGCCGCCAAAAGCGCCGGCGCGCGGAATGCCGCTGACGTACGACGTTTGTGCCTGCATGCCCAGCATGTCAGCGGTGGTGGTTCCGACGTCTTCTGCGGTGATGTAGGCACCTTGCAGGGACTGCACCGCACGGCCAAAGGCGGCGAACAGGGCGGGGCGGTCAAAGAGGCCGGGCGGCTTGATGATGACGGCCTTGCCGCCGCCAAAGGGCAGGTCGGCCAGTGCGTTCTTCAAGCTCATGCCTTGCGCCAGTCGCAACGCATCATTCAAGGCAGCCTGTTCGCTGGCGTAGGTCCAGAGGCGACAGCCGCCGAAAGCCGGGCCGCGGGCGGTGCTGTGCAGGGCCAGAATGGCTTTCAGGCCGGTCTCGGGATCGGCGGCCAGCAGCACGCGTTCGTGCGGGGCTTGATCGGGTAAACCGAACAGTGAGGCGGGGAGTTGGTCGGCAGTTGCCGCAGTTGCGGCGCGCGCAAAGTCGGAGATAGCGTTCATGGGATAGGGCACTCGTGATGCGATGAGGAGGGCTTGCAGCCCGGGGATAAGGTTGCTTTTGACAACCTCCGTCAAGTGTAGTGCCTGTGTTGCACCTCAAATCCCGCCCAGCAGGTCACGCGCGCGCGATTAAACCGCCTGGAACCCGCCGGCGCGCAAGGTCACGACCAAGGTGTCGCGGTAGCCGTGAGCACCGCTCGGCTGGATCGGGGTGGTCTCGTGGATCACCCGTTCATCGTCGAGCAGGAGCAGCGTCCAGGGTGCGCTGAGGGTGAAACGCTGGCCGTTCGGCCCCCGAGATTCGAACACGCGCGACTCGCCGCCTTTGACCTCGTGCCGCGCAACCAGGAAGACGGCGACCAGATCGACACCGTCACGGTGCGCCCCTTCGGGTGTCGGCCGGCCGATGCCGTCAGTGGTGTCGATGCGAAATTGATGCGCTTCGATGAACCAGGGCTGTTCGCCCTTGAGTCCACTGGCAACCTGAGCCAGGCCCAGCATCAATTGCGGCCAAACGCCCTGAGTCAGTGCCGCTTCTGCCATCGGCTCGAACCAGCGCTCGATGCCGCCGTGCAGGGCGTTGTAATCGAGCGGCTGCCAATGCGCGCGGTGGGCTACTTGCCGCAGCTGCCCGCCGTCGGCCACAAAACAGCTGTGGCGTCGAAAGCGGTAACGGCCACCGTCACGCAAATAGGCATCAGCCGGCAGATCGTTCCAGAACGGCGACAAGGCGGCCAGGTCACTTGAACTGCAACCCAGTGCAGCCTGCAGACTGGCCGGTGCAATGACCGTGTGACCGAGTTCTCGCAATTGAGCCTCGAACCTATCGTCACCGACAAAAGGAGGCTCGAACATCAGCGCTTGGTCGGGTCGATCAGCCCCCATGTTTGTCTGCTTCAGAGGTGAAGGCATCAGCATAGAACTCTTCGGCGGGCAGGCCACAAACGGCGACCAGGTCGCGCTGGGCTGAATCCACCATCACCGGCACACCACAGGCGTAGACCTGATGGCCCGAGAGGTCGGGCAAGTCCGCCATCACGGCCTGATGGACAAAGCCGTTCCGGCCCGTCCAGCCGTCTGCTGGCTTGGGCTCCGACAGCACCGGCACGTAGCTGAGATGGGGCATTGCAGCTGCGGCTTGCAGAGCCCAATCGTGCAAATAGAGATCAGCCTTGCTGCGGCAGCCCCAGTAAAGCGTGGTGGGCCGCGTCAGCCCCAGGTGCTGCATCCGCTCGATGATGGCCTTGATCGGCGCAAAACCGGTGCCGCTGGCCAGCAGGACGATGGGCTTGTCGCTGTCTTCACGCAGAAAGAAGCTGCCGAACGGGCCTTCCATGCGCAGGATGTCTTTCTCCTTCAGCGCACCAAAAACATGGTCGGTGAACTTGCCGCCGGGCATGTGGCGAATGTGCAGTTCGACCGATGGCGGTGTGCCCAGGTGATCCGGTGAGTTGGCCATGCTGTAGCTGCGCCGCGCACCGTCGCGCAAGATGAACTCGACATATTGGCCGGCGTGGAACTGGAAGTTCTGCGTCGCCGGTAATTGCAGCCGCAAGACGATCACATCGGCTGTGGGCTTTTGGATGCTCAGCACCCGGCTGGGCAACTTCATTACCGCGAATTCGCCGGCACCCGGCACGGTGCGAGCTTCAAGCACGCAATCCGTTTGCGGCGTGGCGCAGCAAGTCAGCACGAAACCAGCGGCTTCCTCGGCCTCGGTCAGGCTGCGCGTTTGATGGGCACCGTGGATGACACGACCTTCCAGCAAGCGACTCTTGCAGGAGCCGCAAGCGCCGTCGCGACAGCCATAAGGGAGACCGACGCCGTTGCGTATGGCCGCACTCAACATCGTTTCATCGCGTTCGACAGAAAACGTTCGGCCACTGGGTTGGACGGTGACTTGAAAATTCATAGTTATGGGCTCTTGACTTGTCGGAGGCCTAGCCGTGCCGGGCCCTACACTGGGCCGCCATTTTGCCTGAGCTTGTGCCATGCCACCGAGTCCGCCGATGAGTCCATGCAAGAGTCACTACAAGAGCCACGACAAGAGCCACGACAAGAGCCACGGTACCTGCCCGAGCAGGGGCGGCAGACCCCGGTTGCTGATCGTCGGTTGTGGCGACATCGGCATGCGGGTGCTGAAGTTGTTGGCAGGGCGCTGGCGAGTGATGGCGCTGACCTCCAGCCCCGAGCGATTCGAGGCGCTGCGCCTAGCGGGCGCGCTCCCGGTGTCGGGCAACCTAGATCAAGCCGCAACTTTGTTGCGCCTGTCGGGCTGGGCCGACCGCGTCCTGCATCTGGCACCGCCAGCTCCTAGCGGGGACGTCGATGGTCGGACGCGCAACCTGTTGCGCACGCTGGTTCGTGGCAGCTTGCCGCAGCGTTTGGTGTATGCCAGCACCAGCGGCGTTTACGGCGATTGCGGTGGCGCGAAGTTCGATGAGTGCCGACCGGTGTCACCGAGCACAAGCCGGGCCGTGCGCCGAGTTGATGCCGAAGGGCAGCTGCGCCATTTCGGTCGGCAGTTTGGCGTGGCGGTGACGATTTTGCGTGTGCCCGGCATCTACGCCACCGATCGCGTCGGCGGCCATCCGCGCGACCGTCTGCTGCGCGGCACTGCAGTGCTGCGGCGTGAGGATGATGTCTACACCAACCACATCCATGCCGATGATCTGGCCCGGGCTTGCGTGTTGGCGCTGTGCCGTGGCTTGCCGCAGCGCGTGCTGCATGTTTGCGACGACAGCGATCTTCTTATGGGAGATTATTTTGATCTGGCCGCCGAGCAATGCGGCTTGCCGTTGCCGCCACGTATCAGCCGCGCCCAAGCCATCTTGCAGATGGCCCCGATGCAACTGAGCTTCATGAGCGAATCGCGGCGGTTGGCGAATGTGCGCTTGAAGAAAGAGCTGCGCTTGCAACTCCGCTATCCGCAAGCGCTGGACGGCTTGAGCGTTTGAAGGCCTGAAGCCGGATTGATCAACGCCGGCGCGCGGTGCGCCAGTAGCGAATCAGCAGATAAGCGCCCAGCATGCCGCCGAGGTGGGCGAAGTGAGCCACGCCACTGTTGTTGTTCAAGCCCATCAGCAACTCCAGGGCACCGAAGATGGCCACGAAGTACTTGGCCTTCATCGGAATTGGCGGGAACAGCGGCACGATGATGCGGTCCGGGAACAGCATGCCGAACGACAGCAGCAGGCCGAACAATGCGCCCGAGGCACCCACTGTTGGGGACATCGAACCCATCAACTGGGTGACGATCAGCTGAACACCTGCGGCGGCCAAGGTGCTGGCCAGCAGGATCTGGGTGTAACGCTTGGCACCCCAGACTCGCTCCAGCTCGGAGCCGAACATCCACAGGCCCAGCATATTGAAGAAGAGATGAAACTCTCCGCCGTGCAGAAAAGCGTAAGTGACCGGTTGCCAAGGCATGAAGTTGCCGGAGGCCAGCGGCCACAGCTGCAACCAGGGTTGCAGGCCTTGTTGCAGGCCCGGCAGTAAAAGGAATAAACAGTAAAGGCCGACGCATACCAGCATGAAGGCTTTGGTGACCGGGGGGATTTGGGGCATGAATCTCTGCTTGTATTTGCGGTGATGTGCGGCGTTCTGCGGTGTCTTGCGGTGTCTTGCGGCGTCTTGCGATTTCTTGCATTGACCTGCACTGGCGAGTCACGGTGCCAAGCGGCCCCGCTGGGTGCCGTCGCAACCTGTCAGAGTGTATGCGCACAGCCACAGCGTGGAGAGACGTGCTTTTCTGGCTGCTTTGAGTCAGCGCCTCGCCGTGTCTGGCTTGCATATTTGGCCTGCATCTAAGGCATGCATACGGACGCAAAAAAGCCACCTTGCGGTGGCTGTTTGCCGAACGATCTCAACTGCTTGATACCCTCACACCCTAGCGTTAACTATGGTGCCCGAGGCCGGACTCGAACCGGCACACCTTGCGGCGGGGGATTTTGAGTCCCCTGCGTCTACCGATTCCGCCACCCGGGCTGGGTTGCGAAGGTATCGCTGTTGAAGCCTGTGATTATGGCACGAAAAATGAGCTTTGAAAAGAACTTCGTTAGTTTGGCTGCGACAATCGGAAGAATGAGCACACAACGCATGAGGACAAAGCACTATCCCAGCCTGGAAGATGTCATCGGCAACACGCCTTTGATACGCCTGCAACGGCTGCTCGGGCCAGAAATTGCCGCCCGGGGCAATGTGGTTCTGGGCAAACTGGAGGGCAACAACCCAGCCGGTTCGGTGAAAGACAGGCCGGCCATCAGCATGATCAGGCGCGCCGAGGAGCGCGGTGAAATCAAGCCGGGCGATAGCTTGATCGAAGCCACTTCAGGCAACACCGGCATTGCGTTGGCAATGGCTGCCGCCATTCGCGGCTATCGCATGGTGCTGATCATGCCGGAGGACTTGTCGATTGAGCGGGCGCAGACGATGAAGGCTTTTGGTGCCGAGTTGATCTTGACGCCGCGCTCTGGTGGCATGGAATACGCCCGTGACCTGGCCGAGCAAATGCAAAAGGATGGCAAAGGTCGCGTGCTGGATCAATTTGCCAACGAGGACAACCCGCGGATTCACTACGAGACGACTGGGCCTGAAATCTGGCGTGATACGGACGGGCAGGTGACTCACTTTGTCAGCGCCATGGGCACGACCGGCACGATCACCGGCTGCTCCCAGTATCTGAAGGAGCAAAATCCGGCGGTGCGGATTGTCGGTGCGCAGCCCTCGGAAGGTTCGCGCATTCCGGGCATTCGCAAGTGGCCCGAAGCTTATCTACCGAAAATCTACAAACCGCAGGCAGTTGATGAGTTGATTCTGGTCAGCCAGGCCGACGCCGAAGACATGGCTCGCCGCATGGCTTGCGAGGAAGGTCTGTTTGCCGGCATCTCTGCAGCAGGGGCTTGTTGGTCGGCGCTGCAGTTGGCGCGCACGGTGGAGCAAGCCACCATCGTCTTCATCGTCTGCGACCGCGGTGATCGCTATTTGTCCACCGGCGTATTCCCCGCATGACGACCGCCGGCGCTTCATCGGACTACCGGTTTTGCCCCGCCTGCGCGGCCGAGCTGGCTTGGCTGACGCGAGAAGAGGACGGCGGGCCGAAAGCGCGCTTGCGCTGCCCCGCCTGCCAATTCACCCATTGGAACAACCCGACGCCGGTATTGGCTGCGGTGATTGAATGTGTGGACCGTGACGGTCAAGTGCTGTTGGCTCGCAATGCCGCGTGGCAGGGCCGATTTTTTGGCCTGATCACCGGCTTCATGGAAGCGGGCGAGACACCGGAGGACGGTATCCGGCGGGAAGTGATGGAGGAGACATCGCTCCAGGTCGACAAGTTGACGCTGCTGGGTGTGTGGGATTTTCAGCGCATGAACCAGATCATCATTGCCTACCACGCACAGGCGCGAGGCGACATCAAACTGTCGCCTGAATTGGCGGAGTACAAGCTGATTGCGCCCGAGCAAGTGCGTTGCTGGCCGGCGGGCACCGGTCAAGCCTTGGCGACTTGGCTGCGCTCACGCGGTATCGAGCCGCAATGGCTGGAGCCTTTTGCACCAACTCCCACGCCGGCCGCCGCCTGAACTCAAACTAAAACAAATAAAGGACAACACAATGGATGCTGATAAAGAACTCGACACACGCGGCTTGAATTGCCCGCTGCCCATTCTCAAGGCTAAAAAAGCATTGGCTGACATGGAGAGCGGGCAGCTGTTGAAGATATTCGCCACCGACCCCGGTTCAACACGCGACTTCCAAGCGTTTGCCCGCCAAACCGGGCATGAATTGATCGAGCAAACCTCGCAGGCGGATGAGTTCATCCACATTTTGAAGCGGCGCTGAACCTGCGCGACTGCTTGATGGTGCAAAGGCGGGTGGCGGCCTGCCACCCGCAGCGCTGTCTCAGCCGCTCAGATGTCAACGGTGCGCAGATATTCCCTGAAGCCTGCGCCGAGTTGCGGGTGGGCCAGGGCAAGCTCTACGTTGGCTTGCAAAAATCCCTCTTTGCTGCCGCAGTCGTAACGCTTGCCGTCGTAACGATAAGCAAATACCTTTTCGCGCCGCAGCAGGCCAGCAATACCGTCGGTCAACTGGATTTCGCCGCCCACGCCGCGTGGCTGATTGGCAATTTCGTGAAAGATGCCGGGGGTGAGGATGTAGCGGCCGGCTACGGCCAGGCGAGATGGTGCGTCCTCGGGTGCCGGTTTTTCGACAATACGGGTCACATCCATCACTTTGTCGTTGATCTGGGTACCGGCGACGATGCCGTAGCGGCGCGTTTGTTCAGCGGGTACCTCTTGAACTGCCAAGATCGAGGCGCGCCAATCTCCGAATTGCTCGACCATCTGTTTGAGTACCGGCGTGTCTCCCACCATCAAGTCATCGGCGAGGAGCACGGCGAACGGCTCGTTGCCGACTAATCGCCGGGCGCACAAAACGGCGTGACCCAGGCCCATCGCCTGAGCTTGGCGCACGTAGACGCATTCCATATCGTTCGGTTTGACGCTGCGTACAACATCCAGCAACTCTTGTTTACCCGCCTGTTCGAGGGCTACCTCAAGTTCGAAAGTCATGTCAAAGTGATCTTCGATGGGGCGTTTGTGACGACCCGTCACAAATATCATTTCCCGCACACCAGCGGCATAAGCCTCTTCCACTGCATACTGAATCAGCGGCTTGTCCACGACGGGCAACATTTCCTTCGGTTGCGCCTTGGTGGCGGGCAAGAAACGCGTACCCAGTCCTGCGACTGGAAAAATGGCTTTTGTGATGAGAGAAATTGACATAATCGAATACCGCCCCATGAACATAATGATTAGATATGAGGCATTGTTGCATGGTCGTGTTACGCCAAACCCCCGGCTTTGCGCCACTCAGTGTTGGTTCGAGGCATGAGTCTGCTTATTGTTGAACCGTTTGAAGCCGAGGTGGTTCAGTGGTTGTCGAAACGAAGAGCGGTGCGTTATGCGCCCGAACTGGCGGTCGATTCGGGCCAACTGCGCCAGGCTATGCATCAGGTGCAGGCCCTGATCTTGCCGCCCAGCGTGGGGGTGGATGCGCAGTTGCTGAGCGCATCGCCCAGCTTGCGTGTGGTCGGACGGATGAGCGCAGGAGGGGAAAATATCGACTTGGAGGCCTGCCGCGCCGCCCAAGTCGAAGTGGTTCGTTGCAGCACGGCCACGGCCAACGCCGAAGCCGAGTTTGTCATCGGGGCCTTGCTGGCGATGTTGCGCCGGGTGCCGGTGCAGAGCAGCGACGGCATGCTGGTGGGCCGTGAGTTGGGTTGCAGCACGATAGGTTTGATCGGCATGTCGCCCGCCGCGCGGATGCTGGCGCAATTGCTGCCCGTCTTCGGTACCCGAGTACTGGGCTACGACCCCAGCTTGCATCAGAACGAATTGGTCTGGTCGCGGGTCGGTATCGAGCCGCTGCCGCTGCGCGAGTTGATGGAGCAGAGCGACGGGATTTGCGTGCAACTGCCTTACTTCCCGCGCTACCGAGGGCTGATCGGTGAGCGCGTGCTGGAGTTTTCAAAGCCGGGGCAGGTGATCGTCAGCATCGCCCATTCAGCAATTTTCGATGCCTCGGCTTTGGCTCGATCGGTGCTCAGTGGTCGGGTGGCAGCGGTCTGGTTCGACAGCATGGAGCCAGGCTTGCAGGAGCCGGGCAGGCCCTTGCATGGTCTGTCGGCGCTGCAAGTGACGCCGCGCCTGGCCAGTACGACGCGTGAATCGCGTACGCGTGCCGCCTGGAGCGTGGCGCGGCGCATCGACGAATTGCTCAATCTGCCGCCAGCGCCAAGCCAGGCCCCTCGGGTCAGCCGATCAATCGAGCAGCCTGATCCTTCAGTCGAGACACGGTGGCGCTGAAGTCACTCAGGCGCTGACGTTCTTGCTCGACCACGGCGGCCGGTGCGCGCGACACGAAGGTGTCGTTGCCCAGCTTGGCCTCGCCCTTGACGATTTCGCCCTCCAGCCGGGCGATCTCCTTGCTCAGGCGAGCCACTTCAGCCACCACGTCGATTTCCACATGCAAGGCCAAACGGGCCGCGCCATGCATCATCACCGGTGACATCAAGCTGGCGGCAGTGAAGGCAGCATCGTCCGCAATGATTTGCACCTCGCTGAGCTTGGCCAGGGTTTTCAACAGCGGCGCGGCTTGCTCGATGAAGCTGGTGTCGCCGCCGACCAGCAGCGGCACGCGCTCGGCCGGCGACAGCTTCATCTCGCTGCGCAGGCTGCGGCAGGTGCTGACGATGGCTTTCAGGCTCTGCACCCAGGCGTCGGCGGCTGGGTCGATGCGCTCGGGCTGCGCCACCGGGTAGGCGGCGTTGACCAAATAGGCTTCTTCATCGGCGGCTTTGCGGCCAGCAATCGGTGCCACCGTTTGCCATAGCTCCTCGGTGATGAAAGGCGCGATCGGATGCAGCAAACGCAGAATCGTTTCCAGCACCCGGATCAGGGTGCGGCGCGTGGCGCGCTGTTGCGAGGCGTCACCATTCTGGATCTGCACCTTGGCGATTTCCAGGTACCAATCGCAATACTCGTCCCAGACGAAGGAGTAGATCGCGCTGGCCACAAAGTCGAGCCGATATTCGGCAAAGCCCTGTGCCACGGCCATTTCAACCCGCTGCAATTCGCCGCTGATCCAGCGGTCTGCTTGGCTGAAGGTCAAGTAGCCATGGGCGGACTCGCCCGGTGCGCATTGGGCTTTGCTGTGTGCCATCAAGCCGCAGTCCTGGCCCTCGCAATTCATCAGCACGAACCGGGTCGCGTTCCACAGCTTGTTGCAAAAGTTGCGGTAACCCTCGCAGCGCTTGGTGTCGAAGCTGATGTTGCGGCCCAGGCTGGCAAGGGAAGCAAAGGTGAAGCGCAGCGCGTCCGCACCAAAGCCGGGGATGCCTTCGGGGAATTCTTTTTCGGTGGCCTTGCGCACCTTGGGCGCGGTTTCGGGGCGACGCAGGCCGGTGGCACGTTTGTCCAGCAGCGGTGCCAGCTCAATGCCATCGATCAGGTCGACCGGATCCAGCACATTGCCCTCCGACTTGCTCATCTTCTGGCCCTGCGAATCGCGCACCAGGCCGTGAATATAGACATGCTTGAACGGAGTCTTGCCGGTTGGGCAATCTGCCGTTTTGGTGAAATGCTTGGTCATCATGATCATCCGGGCGACCCAGAAAAAGATGATGTCGTAGCCGGTCACCAGCACGGAAGACGGCAAGAACAGGTCTTGTTCCAGCGTTTTTTCTGGCCAGCCCAGCGTCGAAAACGGCACCAGGGCGGAGGAATACCAGGTGTCTAGCACGTCCTCGTCGCGCTTCAACTCACCGCTGTAGCCGGCGGCTGCGGCTTTGGTGCGTGCTTCATCCTCGCTGCGTGCCACGAACAACTCACCGCCCGCGCCGTACCAAGCCGGAATCTGGTGGCCCCACCACAGCTGGCGCGAAATGCACCAGTCATTGATGTTGCCCATCCAGTGGTTGTAGGTGTTGACCCATTGCTCGGGGAAGAACTTCACGTTGCCGCTGGCCACCGCGTCGACGCCGCCCTGGGCGATGCTCAGGCCATCGGCAGCGGGCTTGTTCATCGCCACAAACCATTGGTCGGTCAACATCGGCTCGATCACCTGACCGGTGCGCTCGCAGCGCGGCACCATCAGCTTGTGCTTCTTGACCTCGACCAGAAAGCCTTGCGCGTCCAGGTCGGCAACGATTTTCTTGCGCGCAACGAAGCGGTCCAGACCGCGGTAGATCTCCGGTGCCTCGTCGTTGATCTTGGCGTCCAGCGTCAGCACGCAAAGCAGCGGCAACTGGTGGCGCTGGCCGACCGCATAGTCGTTGGTGTCATGGGCTGGCGTGACCTTGACGACACCGGTGCCAAAGGCGCGGTCCACGTAGTCGTCGGCAATGACCGGAATCAGTCGGTCGCACAGTGGCAGCCGCACTTGTTTGCCGATCAGCGCGCTGTAGCGCTCGTCCTCCGGGTGCACCATCACCGCCACGTCGCCCAGCATCGTCTCCGGCCTTGTGGTCGCCACCACCAGTTCGAGCGGGCCGCCTGCGGCTGCCAGGCTGCCGTCTGCATCCACCAGCGGATAGCGGATATGCCACATGAAGCCGTCTTCTTCCTCGCTGGAGACTTCCAGGTCCGAGACGGCGGATTTCAGCACCGGGTCCCAATTGACCAGACGCTTGCCACGGTAGATCAGGCCCTCGTCAAACAGCCGCACAAAGGTTTCGGTGACGGTCTTGGACAAGCCCTCGTCCATCGTGAAGTACTCGTGCTCCCAGGACACGCTGTCCCCCATGCGGCGCATCTGCCGGGTGATGGTGTCGCCGGACTCTTTCTTCCATTCCCAGACGCGGGCGACGAAGTTCTTGCGGCCGAGATCGTGCCTTGTCTTCTGACCTTCCACGCCCTGGTCAGCCAGTTGCCGCTCGACGACGATCTGGGTGGCGATACCGGCATGGTCGGTGCCCGGCACCCACAGTGTGTTGTGGCCCAGCATGCGGTGGTAGCGCGTCAGCGAGTCCATGATGGTCTGGTTGAACGCATGGCCCATGTGCAGGGTGCCTGTCACATTGGGCGGCGGCAGCTGAATGCAAAACGACTCGCGGCTGGCGTCCAAGGTCGGCTTGTACAAGCCCTTTTGTTCCCACAGTGGCCCCCAATGAGCTTCAAGAGCGGCGGGTTCAAACGATTTGGCGAGTTCGGTCATGGTGTGAGAACACTAAA
>JBIIVZ010000402.1:0-3221 GCA_044339175.1 Roseateles sp. | reverse complement strand
AACTGCGTGCCCAGTTCCCGCACTGGGCACCCAAGCTGGGTGCCGACCATCTGCTGGACCTGAGCCTGCTCGGGCAAATTTCCGACACCGCGCTGACTGAAAACCGCGCCATCGAGATGCAGGCGAACGGCTTGCCCAACACCTTTGTGCCGGGCCGCAACCTGTTGTTTTTGACTTTTGCCGCCACGCTGGCTTACCGGCGCGGCGCGTCGGTGCTGGTCGGCGGCATGTGCGAGACCGATTACTCCGGCTACCCGGACTGCCGAGACAACACGCTGAAGGCCTTGCAAGTGGCGCTGAGCCTGGGGCTGGACACGCCGATGACGCTGGAAACGCCGTTGATGTTCCTGACCAAGGCGCAGACCTGGCGCTTGAGCGAGCGCTTGGGCGGCACGGCGCTGACCCAGTTGATCGTCGAACACACCCACACCTGCTATCTGGGCGACCGCACGCAACGCCACGCCTGGGGCTACGGCTGTGGCACTTGCCCGGCTTGCGAGTTGCGCGCGCGCGGTTTTGCTGAATTTCAGGCCGAAGCATGAGCGTCTGGAGTTTGGCAGCCTGGGGGCTGGCCGCCCTGCTGCTGTTTTGGGGCATTGGGGCCTACAACCGACTGATGAGCTTGCGCAACGCCATTGCCACCGCCTTTGCCCAGCTGGATGAACACATGACGGCGAGGACGCTGATGTGCAGCCGCTTGGTGGCCCTGCTGCGCCCGTTGCTGCCGAGCGAGCAAGCCACCTTCGACACGCTGGAAGCCGCCCAGGCCGAGGCGCAGACAGCGGCGCAGTCGGTGCGCGCCCGGCCGCATGCCAGTGACCCGATGGCCAGCTTGGCGGTGGCGAGTGCGCTGCAAGCGGCCGCGCTGACGCGGCTGATGTCGATGCTGGAGCACCACGCCGGCCTGCGCGAAGATGAGGCGCTGAATACGTTGGTCGATGAGCTGAAGCTGATCGAACGCCAGCGCTCGTTCGCCCGCAAGGTGTTCAACCAGGCGGTGTCCGTTTACAACACCGCCGTCGCGCAGTTCCCCACCCGTCTGCTGGCCAGCGTCTACGGTTTTTCTGAAGGCCGGTCGCTGTGACAGCGGCCTTGGGATCTTGGCTTCTCTCGCCTTGTCCACCCCTCCACGTTTGATCCTGTTTGATCCTGTTTGACCACGCTTCACAAGGAAACCCATGCTTGAACTGATTGCCGGCCTCGTTCTCTTCCTGGGGGTGCATTCGGTGCGCATCTTCGCCAACGATTGGCGCAGCGCCCAACTGGCGCAACGCGGCGAGGCGGTCTGGAAGCTGGGCTACAGCGCCCTGTCGATCGCCGGTTTTGTGCTGATCGTCTGGGGCTACGGCCTGGCACGGCAGACTCCGATGGTGCTGTGGCCCACGCTGCGCGGCATGAACCATCTGGCCGCGCTGTTGACGCTGTTCTCCTTTGTGCTGCTGGTGGCCACCTATGTGCCGCGCAACGCGATCAAGGCCCGGCTGCGCCACCCGATGGTGCTGTCCGTCAAGGTCTGGGCCCTGGCCCACTTGCTGGCCAACAACACGCTGGCCGATGTGCTGCTGTTCGGCGGCTTCCTGATCTGGGCCGTGCTGTCGTTCCGGGCCGCCCGCCAACGGGATCGCCAGCAGCCTCCGGTGCGTTTGCCGTCCAACGGGCTGGCCACGGCGGCCACCGTCGTCGTCGGTGTGCTGGCCTGGGCCGCGTTTGCGTTCTGGGGGCACCTGGCCTTGATCGGCGTGCGGCCCTTAGGTTGAACAAACCCGCCACCGCCCCTTCTTTTTCTCCAACTGAACCGCCCGCCATGCCTTTGACCACCATTGAAATAAGCCCAGCCGGCACGCCGCGTGCCACCCTGATCGTGTTGCACGGCCTGGGGGCCGACGGTGCCGACTTCATCCCGATGTGCGACGCGCTGGACCTCGACGCCGTCGGCCCGGTGCGTTTCGTGATGCCACGCGCCGAGCAACGGCCGGTCACCGTCAACCAGGGCATGAAGATGCGTGCCTGGTACGACATCTTCGGCACCGACCTGCTGCGGCGCGAGGACGAGGCCGGCCTGCGCGCCTCGATCCGGCAGATCCACGCCTTGATCGACCGCGAGCGCGCACGCGGCGTGCCGGCCGAACGCATCGTGCTGGCCGGCTTCTCGCAAGGCTGCGCCATGACGCTGCTGGCCGGCCTGCGTTACCCGGAGCGCCTCGGCGGTCTGGTCGGCATGTCCGGCTACCTGCCCTTGGCCGCCACCACGGACGCCGAGCGCAGCGATGCCAACCGGCTCACCCCCATCTTCATGGCCCACGGCAGCCGCGACGCGATGGTGCCGATCGCACGCGGCAGCGCCTCACGCGACGCCTTGACCGCGCTGGGCTACACGGTCGAATGGCATGAATACCCGATGGAGCATTCGATGTGCATGGAAGAAGTCACCGAACTGAACCGTTGGTTGCTGCGCGTTTGGCAGTGAACCCTGTGGGCTTGAATGATGCTCAGAGCAAACCTCGCGTTTGCGCCATCAAGCGGGTGAGTCCCAACAGCGCATCGGTGAACGGCGTGGCCAGGCCCAGATGCACACCCACCTCGCGCACCGAGCCGACCAGCGCGTTCAGCTCGATGGACCGGCCCGCTTCGACGTCTTGCAGCATCGAGGTCTTGAACGCACCGAGCTTGCGGGTCACGGCGTGGCGCTCGGCCGGGGTTTGAGCGATGGCGCAGCCGATGCGCGCGCCGATGGCCTGAGCCTCCAGCATCACGGCACTGACAAAGCCCAGCACCAGTTCGTCGCCCAAGATGCGGTCGCCGGTCGCGCCGGTCAGCGCCGAGATCGGGTTGAAGGTCATATTGCCCCACAACTTGAACCAGATGTCGCGCTGAATGCAGGCGGACACGGTGACGTCGAAACCGGCCCTTCCAAGCAAAGCCGCGACGCTGTCGACCTCTGACGCTTGCCCCTCGGCAGGCGCACCGACGATCAAGCCCTTGCCCATCGCGTGGCGCACCAAGCCGGGCTCGGGCACCGAGCAACTCGCGTGCACCACGCAGCCGATCACCCGCTCGGTCGGGATCAAGGCCCGGATCACCCCACCCGGGTCGACCGCCTCCAGGTGCAGGCCCCGCGCCGCGCCGTCCAGCCCGTCAAAAAACCACCAAGGCAGGCCGTTCATCGCCACCAGCACGCGGGTCTGCGGCCCCAGCAGCGCACGCACGGCCGGTGCCACCGC
>JBIIVZ010000401.1:0-3222 GCA_044339175.1 Roseateles sp. | reverse complement strand
AATAGGGTGGCGTCCATGGCCATGACCATGCTCAAGGGTTCGGGTCCACCGGTGGCGGCTGGGTGGCCAGCCAGGCCGCATAGTCGTCGTCAAAGCGGCTGTCCCAGCTGCCCAGCTGTGTTTTGGCGGACGGACTGAATTCGGTCACTGCGTCGCCGGCCATGCTCCACCAAGTGCGCGAAAACAAGGCCCCCTTGACCGAGACGGTGATGGCACCGCTGTAATCGCAGCTGTAGAGCGGCCCGTTCGGCCCGTCAAACTCGCGGGTGTATTGCGGCGGGCATTTGTCTGGCGCGCTCGACCATGTGTGGTCGGCCGAATTGCCCGGGCCCGACATACCGCAGGTCGGAAAGGCTCTGCCACGAGCCAGATCGAACAGCACTTGCCGGATCGGCGGCACGCATTGAGGAATTGCGCGCCAACTGGGTGCCGCAAAGCACAGCAGTACCAGACAGCCATCGACGGCGTGGGCCTTGCTGCTGAAGCCGCTCGTTGCAGCGAATGTGACGGCGGTCAACGCAGCGAGCAGCAGCCGACGGTGGCTGCCGAATCCAGGGTCAGACGAGCTATGTCGTGAGGCTTGCATCGGTTATCTCCTTCGCGTGGCGACGAAAAGAAGTGCTGTTCACACCGGTCAAATTTGCACCCGACCGTTGATTCAATTTAGGTGCAAATCGGCCTCGGTCTCGCGATGGATTTCTGCCAAATTCCAGTCGCTGTGCCAACAAGCGCTGCCAACAGCGGCGGGCCTACAAATCGTGCCGCGCCTGATCGCTTGGCGCGGCCGGGTAGACGTGGAAGCAAGACAGCCTGTGCCCAGACGACAGTGGCTTCAACGGCTGCCTCACCCAATAGTCCATGGCGGGCCGCATCAGCAAGCGCCAGATGCTGGGTATCAGGCAAACGACGATGAGCACGATGTAGCCGGCAGGTAATCTCGGCGCGTCAGCCGCCATCCCCAAGCGATAGAACGGCAAGGTGGGCTGGCGATGGTGCGATTGATGAAAGCTGATGTGCAGCGTCACCCAGGCCTGAAACTGGCAGTCGTCCTCCCAGGCCATCTGCGGCCGTGCATCGGTGATGCTGTCTGCGGCCAGCCCCCAATGTTGGATATAGGTCATCACCTGCATGCCCAGGGTGACGATGAGCACAGCAAAGGCGTAGAGCAGGAAGCCGACCCATCCGGCGCAGGCCGTGAACAGCGCCCAGCTGATGGCCGTGACCAAGAATGCTTCGCGTGCATGACGCGCCACCAGGGCCGTGCGGCTCGGCCCCGCGCTCAAGCCGCAGAATTGATTAACTTCACGTGCAACGGCTGCTATCCGCCGCGCCGAGAAGGTCCAAACCGACTCATCCCATTGCGGCGATTCCGTTGCCGATAGAGATGGTGCGAAGGAGTGATGGTGGCGATGTTCGATACAGAGACAAGGGTAGCCGGCCAATCCAGCAAGCCAGGCACCGACACGCGCGTGTCGGACCTCGCGCCGATGCAGTAATTCGTGCGCGGGGCAGGTTGCGAACAGCAGCGTCAAAGCGAGACTGCCGCCCAGCCCAAGCCTGTCCAAGGCCGTTGCAGACGTTTCAATTTTCAACGTCAGCAAAAGCAGTGCGACTGCGCCCAACAGTGCTAAGGCATAGAGCAACGGTAGGGCGTGGAGCAGGCTGGCAAGGCCTTCGCGCCAGACCGGCGGCCTGCGGTAGCTGCCAAAGACGGCGCGCGCAGCGGGATAGGCGATCAGTGCCGTGCCCATGGCGAGTGCCGGTTCGCCGATGTACGCGCCCAGCACCAACAGCACCGGCAGCACAAAGATCGACAAATAGCCCATGGCCGCAAATCGTTGTTTCCACATGCAAGCTCCACCGACTTCAGATCAAACCGTACTCCGCCGCGACCTTGGCCGCTGCGCGCCGATTAGGCACCCCGAGCTTCATATTGAGGCGCTGAAACCGCGAGTCGACACTCGTGGGCTGCATGTCGAGCAAGCGGCCGATGGCCTTGCTGTTCAGCCCCTCGCGTTCCCATTTGAGCAACTGCAAATCACGCGCACTGAGTTCGGCACCGTCGAAGACTTCATCGCGCAGCTTGGCGATCCACCACTCATTCAGCTCCATGGCCAGGCCGCGTGCCACTGTCCGCAGCGTGACGAATCCGTCCGCCTCGAAGTACGCCGGTGTGTTGGAGCCCAGGCATAGAAGACCCACGCGGCTCAGCCCTGCGTTCGATGGCGCTGGAATGATGGCGGCCGATCGAAAGCCATAACGGCATGCCAGCGCCAACACCTCCCTCTGTGCATCGTTTCGAGCGCCAATATGGCTGGCGCAGATGGGTTCCGAATGCCGAGCGGCGTAGTCAAGCCAGGGGTCGTTGGCGAACCATGATTGCTGCAGGTACTCGAAGCACCATGTCGGGTCGCAGGCCATCATGAATCGGTAGGCCGCATGGTCCTCGTTGTCCGGAATGAAGCTCACGAAGGCCGCCACATCGGCACCGAGTTGCAGACTCGCTTGCTTCAGCAGGTTCGTCGCCCGGCAGGAATCTTCAGCGTTGGCAATCTGGCTCACGGTGGTGATCACGGCGTCGGCATAGCCGGGGGCGGACGTCAGCTCCGACAAGCACCGTGGCGGCGGCCACAGCGGTGCCGCTGCATCAAGGGAAGAGGTCGCTTCCATGGCGTTTGAGCGACAAGAAGAGCATGGGGTAAATGAAGCGCGCCGGGTCAGCGTCACACCATTTGCCGAAGCGATGGGCATCATCAAAATGCATGTCCACCACGACCAGCGCCGTTGCCTGATGCACATGGCTTCGCTCGACAAAGATGCCGGTCGCCGTCCCTCGGACCTGGACCCTGACCCGGCCGTCTTCGCTGCTGGCCTGAAAGCTGCGAGTCTCTCGTTCAACCCGCATCGACAGCGGGCGCAGCCAATGCCGCGGGCTACAAGTGCTCAGGGAACTCTGGGCTGGGGTCTTCATGGCCGACTCCTTTGTTCAGGCAGGGCGAACACACGGCCAGCAGTCGCGCCATGGCAACCGAGTGCTCCGTGCAACTGACGATGTATTCATCGCCGCAGATCTCGCACTCCAGCAAGGCGAAGTGGAAGCTTCTTGCGCAGTCTGGGCACTGCGTCTGCGTCACCTTGCCTGGCTCGGTGACTTCAAATTCATCGGGCTCGCAGTGGCCGCAATGCGGGCACTCCATGTCGAGGGTTGCACCCAAGAGCCGC
>JBIIVZ010000399.1:0-3227 GCA_044339175.1 Roseateles sp. | reverse complement strand
ACGCCCTGGCGCTGGAACAGCAGGCGCAACAAAAACACGGTGGCACCGGCGGCCAGCAAGTTCAGGCCGATCGCCACCACGACGGCATCGGCCCGTCGCCCCACATGCAGCCAGGCAAACAAGCCGCCCATCAACAGGCCCGCCAGCACCGCCAGGGCCACGCCGGCCGCCGCGTCCTGGGCCAGATACGAGCCGCAGACCGCCGCGAAAGCGCCGACCAGCAACATCCCTTCGAGGGCGATATTCACCACGCCGCTGCGCTCGCACAAGGCACCGCCCAGCGCGGCCAGCAGCACCGGCGTGACAAAACGCGGCAGCGCGGCCAGCCAGCCGGGATCGAACAGCAAGCTCAGCAGCTCAGTCATTGCTGGCCCTTGGGGTCGCTCTGTCGAGCCGCATTACTGCGCCACACACCGCCCGCCACCGCCAGCACAATCAGCGCCTGCAGCACATCGGCCGCCTCGCGCGGCAGCCCCAATTTGCGTTCCAGCCCGAAGGCGCTGGTCTTGATGGCGGCCAGCAGCAGCGCGGCCGGCAGCACCCAGGCCGGCCGGCTGGCCACCAGCAGCACGGCGGCAATGCCGCTCCAGGCAAACAGCGGCGCGGTCAACATATCGTCCACATAGCGGTAATGCAGGTCGAACACCGCCAGCGCACCGGCCAAGCCGGCAATTGCACCGCTGACCGCCATGCTGCCCAGCGTCAGCCGTGCGGGCGACATGCCGCTGAAGCGCACGAACTCGGCACTGTGGCCGAGCAGGGCGCTGCGGTAACCGGCCCGCGTGCGGGTCAGGCCGACATGCACCAGCGGCACCATCAGGTTCATGTCGGTGCCGGGCAGCGCGGGCAACCAGAGTTCGCGCTCCAGCCGCATCGTTTGGGCCAGGCCCGAGTCCTCGTCGCGCAGTGGGCCGTTGACCAGCCAACTGCAAAGGCTGCGCGCCGGGTAATTGAGCAGCAGCGAGGCGATCAGCACCGGCACGCCGCAGCCGGTGAAAGCCCAAGCTGCGACGCTGGCCCAGGCGGCACCGGCCAGCATGGCGGCGGCCAAGGCGGTCAGCGTCACCAGCAGCGGCGGCCCCGGCAGATGCAAGCCGACCAGCGCGGCCGTCAAGGCACCGATCACCATCTGACCTTCGCCGCCGAGGTTGTAGCAACCGGCCCGCAGCGCCACCAGCACCGCCAGCGCCAGCGCGCCGATCATGGCGGTCTGGCGCAGCGTGGCCAACAGGTGGGTGCCGCCCCGGCCCCCGAAAGCGCCGTCCAGCAGCGCCCAGAGAACCGCTTGCGCAGCCGGGAACCAAGCCAGCAACGCTGCCGCGAGGCCGAGCAACAGCAGTTTGATCAGCAGGTTTCGCGTCATGCCGCTGCTTTCTCCTCAGCTTTCTCCGCCGCCGCGCCGCCCATCCACAGCGCCAGTTGGGCCTCGTCGATGGCGTCGCAGGCCATGCCGCCGCTGATGCGGCCGGCGTTGATCACCAGCAGGCGGTCACAGAGCTGGCGTAGTTCATCCAGGTCGCTGGACAGCACCAGCACCGCGCAGCCCGCTGCTGCTTGCTCGCGCAGCCGGGCATGAATCGCCTGTACCGCGCCGATGTCGACGCCCCAAGTGGGGGTTTCGACCACCAGCACGCGGGCCCGACGCTCCAGCGCGCGCGCCAGCATCAGCTTTTGCTGGTTGCCGCCGGACAGCAGGCCCACCGCTTGATCAACCACACCGGGGCCGCGCGGCCGCACATCGTGGCGCTCCAGCAGGTCTTGCGCATAAGCCCGCACGGCGGCCAGGCGCAGCCAGCCGCGCCGGGCGAAGCGGGGTTGAGCGTCCAGCCCGGCCAGGGCATTGGCCCACACCGAGGCAGTGCCGGCCAAGCCCGCATGGGCGCGGTCTTCGGGTGCGACGGCCAAGCCAGCATCGATGCGCTGCTGCACGCTGGCGGCGGCGATGTCGCGGCCGTCCAGCAACAAACTGCCTGAGGCCACAGCGCGCAGCCCGGCCAGCCCGGCCAAAGCGGAAATCAGCGCTTGCTGGCCGTTCCCCGCCACCCCGGCAAGGCCGACAATTTCGCCCTCGCGAAGCTCAAAATCCAGGCCCTGCAGCGCCAATCGGCCGTTGGCACCGAGTATTTTCAGATCGCCCACGGCGAGCCGAATCGCGCCAGCAGTCTTGCGCGCAAGCGGCGGCTGCGCTGCTTGACACGACACGAGGCTGCGCCCCAGCATGGCCTCGCCAATTTTCGCCACCGTCGTGTCCGCCGTGCGCCAATGCGCCACCACCCGGCCGGCGCGCATCACCGTCACGCAGTCGCTGATGGCCATCACCTCGGCCAGCTTGTGGGTGACCAGCACGATGCTGTGTCCGCGCGCGCGGAAGCCGCGCACGATATTGAACAGCTGAAGACTCTCGGCCGGTGTCAGCGCGGCGGTCGGCTCGTCCAGGATCAGCGTGCTCGCGCCACGGAACAGCATCTTCAGAATTTCGACGCGCTGGCGCTCACCAACCGATAAATCCTGCACTCGCTGAGTCAACTGGCGGCTCAAGCCCAAACCGTGCTGTGCTTCGAGCGCTTGCAGCCGCCGCGTGGCCGCTGCGCGCGAGATGAAGCCCCAAGCATTGCAGGGCTCGGCACCCAACAGGACGTTGTCCAGCACCGTCATCGAGGGCAGCAGCATGAAGTGCTGGTGCACCATGCCGAGGCCTGCGGCAATCGCGTCCTGCGGCGAGCGCCAGCGGCGCGGCTGGCCGGCCACGCGGATCACACCGCGGTCCGGTTGCACCAGGCCAAACAGAATGCTCATCAGCGTCGATTTGCCGGCCCCGTTTTCACCCACCAGCGCATGCACCTCGCCGGGCATCAGCCGCAGCGACACCGCCTCATTCGCTTGTGTCTGGCCATAGCGTTTCTGGATCGCTTCGAGCTCGACGTGAGGCGGCATGGGCGGCATGGGCTGCACCGGCGTCAGAGATTCGGCCAAGCAGCCCAGCCCATTCAACGCTTGCGGGTCATCGGGTCTTCAATCACCAACTTGCCGCTGATGATGTCCTGAGCCCAGCCGCGAATTTTTTGTACGACGTCGGGCCGCGTGGCCACCAAGCAGCCGCTCTGGGGCAGGCCGGCCACGTCCAGCGCCATCAAGCTCATGCCGCCTTCCTTCAGGCCATAGCTGCGCTGCTGCGCTGGCCCGCCGCCTTCGATCAGGCCGATGCTTTGCTGCACGACACGGTCGAC
>JBIIVZ010000400.1:0-3227 GCA_044339175.1 Roseateles sp. | reverse complement strand
CCGTGGTGGTGGGTGGCAATATGGCTTACGGCGTCGCCCTGGCCTTGATGCTGCTGGCGCTGCGGCGCTTTCAGGGTCTCGACGTGGCCCTCTGGCAGGTCTGGGTACCGGTGCTGCTGGTGGGGTGTGTGCATTTGGCGCTGCTGGAGCACTACCGGCTGCGCATCGGCATCGGCAGCCTGGTGTTCCTGGCCCAGATCGGTCTGGTGCTGCGGGCCTTGTTGGACAAACGACAGGCGCAGCACGGCCGAGGCCGCTTCATCCTGCTGGGTGCTTTTGTCGCACTGGGCTTGATGCTGTTGATGCGCGCCGCGGCCGCCGGCATCGGGTGGATCGATCAGGGTAAGCCGGTTCAGAACGGGCATTGGTGGGCCTTTTTATTGCTGGTGGCCCTGTGTGCCGTGGTCAGCATCACGCTGGGTTTCGTCTACATGACGATGGAGCGGGCGGAGCTGCGCAACTTCGAGCTGGCGATGAAGGACATGCTGACCGGCTTGTCGAACCGGCGCGCCATCTCGGACCAGCTGCACATGGCGGTCTCGCTGGCGCAGCGGCAGGGGCAGTTCCTGAGTGTGCTGATGCTGGACATCGACCACTTCAAGCGCATCAACGACAGCTATGGTCACCAGGCCGGCGATGTGGTGCTGAGCGGCGTGGCGCTAACGCTGGCCAGCCGGCTGCGGGCGCAAGACCAGATCGGCCGCTTCGGCGGGGAAGAGTTTTTGGTCATCCTGCCAGATACCGCCCTGGAAGGCGCGTTGACGCTGGCCGAAGCGCTGCGGGCCGCCGTCGAATCCACGCCCACGCAGTGGGGCGCGCACGCCATCCCGGCCACCATCAGCATCGGCGTGCGTGGCGGTGCCATCACCGGAGCCGACACGGCCGATAACTTGGTGGGGGCGGCCGATGCGGCGATGTACCGGGCCAAGCAGGGCGGCCGCAACCGGGTGTGCTGGGCCGACGAGCGGCTGCAGGCCTCGCCCGGCCTGCCGGCGGTGCCGGTCGTGTCTGCTGCTGTTTCTGCTGTTTCTGCTGATCCGGCCAACCTTCAAGCCGGCAAACCCGCCGGACGGCCCGAGGAGGTCTGAGCATGTTCACCGTCTACGGTCTCAATGGCCGCATTTTCAGCGGTCCGCTGGAGGGCTTGAGGGCACTCGGTCCGGTGCGGGCGGTGGCGCGCTTGCGGGCCGTCGAGCCGCTGGCCAATGACGGTCAGGTCGTGCCCAGCGTGGTGCTGGACGTGCCCAACCCGGACGCCGGTGTGGCGCTGCTGGGCAGCGCCGAGCCCTTGCCGCGCGACGCTCTGGCGGCCTACGCGCAGACCCAGGCCGGCCCGGCACCGCGCCAGCCGGTCAACTTGGTGGAACAGCTGATGACGCGCAAGCTGGTGACCGTGCCGTTGGCCGCCACGCTGGCGCAGGCTTGGGCGCTGTTGGCGAAGGCTCGCGTCGGGCAGGCTCCGGTGTTGAACGCCAACGGCCGCCTGGTCGGTCTGCTGCTGCGCGCCGATTTGCTGCCGCTGCCCGCAGCCCTAACCGAACATCTGGCCGAACACCTGCCCGAACCCAGCGCCTGGGCCGCCTGGTTTGAACGCCCCGTGGCGCAAGTCATGTGGACACCGGTGCCCAGCGCCATGCCCTACACCCCGATCCGCGAGGTGGCGCAGGCCTTGCTCGATTTGAACCTGCCCGGTCTGCCGGTGTTGAGTCCGCAGGGCGAGTTGCTGGGTTTCCTGTCGCGCAGCGACATTTTGCGTGCCCTGACGCGCGAGCCGCCCTTGGACTTGTGGGGTTGACAGAGTGTCAAATGTGGATTTATTCGCATTTTTAAAGTTTCAAAGTGCGATTAATGAACAGTCGATGTGTGCTGCCTTTAACATCTACTCCAATAAGTAGGTAGTGGACGATGATGCGGAGAAAGCCGTCAGCGTCCTGACCCGAGGAGTCCGCCGTTATGTCTGTACTTTTAGAACACAAAATTTCGTCAGTGTCACCCGCTCCGAACCCCGCCCCGAACCCCATCCCGGCGCGGCCTGCCGACGCCGTTGCCACACAAGTGCTGCAGCGCATGGTGGACGAGTTGCCAGATGCTTGCGAGCGCTTGGCTTATGTCCGGCAGATGACCGAGCAAGCCGCCAACAAGGTGCTGAGCTTGGTGGACACCGCGCAAGACGATGCCGAACAAGTGCGCCGCCAAGGGGCGGATCTGTCTGAAACGCTCTGCCGCATGGCCTTATCGTCCGAGTTGACCGTGGAGCGCGCGCGCTCAATGTTGAAACTGTGTGCCGCCTACGCCGCTACCGCCGCCAGTTTTGCGGTACGCGAAAAGACGCTGCACACCGAAATCATGATGGCCCAGAGCTTTCAGGATCTGTCTGGCCAGGTCATCAACAAGGTGGTGCGCATGCTCGAGCATGCCGAGCAGCCGCTGGCGATGCTGTTGACCGCTTCTCAGTCAGCGCCCGCTGTCGGGGGCGAGCCGGAGCCGAGCTTGGTGGGTGTGCAGACGCCGGACAAAGCGTTGCAGCAAGACGACGTGGATGATCTGCTGGCCTCGCTGGGCTTTTGACGCCCGATTTGACGGGTCTCACCAACTCAGCGGATTCAGCTGGTAATAGCGGCTGAGCTGCTCGTACAGCGCCGGATGCGCTTCGCCCAAGGCCCCCGGCCGCTCAAAGAACAGCTCGCTGGTGACGGCGAAGAACTCGGCCGGATCGGTACCACCGTAAGCGTCGATCAGGCCGACTTCACCGCGCGCCACGCGGCCACGCAAGGCGTCGAATTCAAGCTGCATGACGCGCGACCAGCGCTGATAAGCCGCCCGGCTGCTCAAACTGGGCGCGCCGTTGGCAAAGCCCTTGGCTTGGTCGAGCTGGTGGGCGAATTCGTGGATGACGACGTTGTGGCCGTCGTCCGGGTCGGCCGCACCGGCTTGCACGTCGGCCCAGGACAGCAAGACCTGACCCTGTACCCAGCTCTCGCCCGCCAGCGCACGGCGCTGCTCCATTTGCACTCCGGCCGCCGTTGGGTCGGCGCGGTGCACGACAAAGCCGCCGGGGTAGAGCAGCACCTGCTTGAGCTGCGGGTAATAACCCCGGCGTGCGCCCAGTAGCGGTAAACAGGCTTGCGCCGCAATCGTCACGCGCATCTCGTCACCGACCGTCAAGCCGGCACAACCGATGATGGCTTTTTCGGCCAGAAACACCTGGATGTCCTGCTTGAGCCGCA
>JBIIVZ010000398.1:0-3229 GCA_044339175.1 Roseateles sp. | reverse complement strand
TGGAGGTGCCGTCGCTGGCGGCCGAGGTCTTGTACGAGGCGGCCGACCCTTATTCGCGCCGCGTCGTCATCAACCGTGGCAGCCGCCAGGGCGTGCAGGCCGGCTCACCGGTCATCAATGACGCCGGCGTGCTGGGCCAGGTGACGCGGGTTTACAACCTGACGTCCGAGGTCACGCTGTTGAACGACAAAGACGCCGCCATTCCAGTGCTCAACGCCCGCACCCAGCAGCGCAATGCAGCGTTTGGGCGCAGCGATGGGCGCAATGACGGGCACGGTGCCAGCGGCAGCGACGGCGGCATGGAGTTGCGCTTCTTGGCCGCCAATGCCGATGTGCAGATCGGCGATTTGCTGACCACATCCGGGCTGGACGGCGTTTACCCGCCCGGCTTGCCGGTCGCCAAGGTCACGACCGTTGAACGCCGTGGCGACACCAGTTTTGCCCGTGTCGGCCTGCAACCGGTGGCGCAAAGCGACAGTGCTCGCCATGTGCTGGTGTTGCAGCCGCTGGCACTGCATGAAACAGCGCGGGCCGAGGCGGCTGCGGCGGCGGCGTCGGCCGCTGCAGCGGCTGGGCTTGCGTCCAAAGCGCCGCGCCGCGCCGTTTCAGTCGCCGCCCAAGTTGCCGCACCAGGTGCCGCATCAGGCGCAGCCCCAAGCGCCGGCAAGGGAGAGAAAAAATGATCATGCCGCGTGGCTCGGGCCAATTGCTGTTGCCCGCCAACCCGCTCTTCATCGCCTTGAGCCTGGTGTTGGCCTTGTTGCTGGACATGGTGCCGATCGGGCGTGTGCAGGCGATGCCGGACTTTCTGGCCGTGGTGCTGGTGTTTTGGGGCGTGCATCAACCGCGCCGTGTCGGCGTCATCTGGGCCTTCGCCTTTGGCTTGTTGGTCGATGTTCACCACGGCGCGCTGCTGGGTCAACATGCGCTGGCCTACAGCTTGCTCAGCTACGGTGCTATCGCCCTGCATCGCCGCTTGCCCAGCTTCAGCTTGGGCGCGCAAGCGGGCCATGTCTTGCCGCTGTTCTTTGTCGCCCATGCGGTGTCGCTGTTGGTGCGTCTTGCCGTCGGGGGCATGTGGCCGGGCTGGACGCTGGCGCTGGCCCCTGTGTTCGAGGCGCTGTTGTGGCCGCTGACCAGCATTTTGTTGCTCGCACCGCAGCGCCGCGCGCCGGACAGCGATGCGCATCGCCCGCTGTGACGGGCCGCCCCGTGTCCACCGTCCTGTGCCGGCCGACCGGCAGGTCGGCGGCGGTCTGACATGAGCTTGCTGACCAATATCAAGCGGGAGCTGTCGCGTTTTCGCCTGCGCCTGCTGGCGGCGGCCTTCTTTGTGCTGTTTTGCTTCGGCTTGCTGGTGGCGCGGCTGATCTTCTTGCAGGTGCTTCAGCATGAAAGCTTGCTGGACCGGGCCGAATCGAACCGCACCACCGTCGTGCCCATCGTGCCCAACCGGGGCTTGATCAAGGACCGCAATGGCATCGTGCTGGCCAGCAATTACTCGGCCTACACGCTGGAAATCATGTTGGCCAAGGTCGCTGACCTGGAGGCCACCATCGACGGGCTGGCTCAGGTGGTGGAGATCGGGCCGCGCGACCGCAGCCGTTTCAAGCGGTTGATGAATGAGAGCAAACATTTCGAATCGCTGCCCATCCGCACCAAGCTGACCGATACCGAGGTGGCGCGCCTGACCGCGCAGCGCTACCGCTTCCCCGGCGTGGAGATCAAGGCACGGCTATTCCGCAGCTATCCGATGGGCGAGGTCGGCAGTCATTTGTTAGGCTATATCGGCCGCATCAACCAGTCCGAAAAGCGGGCCATGGACGAGTGGGAAGAGGAAGACATCGCCAATTACCGCGGCACCGAATACATCGGCAAGCTCGGCGTCGAGCAAAGCTATGAGCGCGAATTGCACGGTGTGACCGGTTTCGAGCAATTGGAGACCAGCGCCTCCGGCCGCGCGGTGCGGCGGCTTTCGCACCGCCCGCCCACGCCGGGCAACACGCTGGTCATGTCGATCGACATCCGCTTGCAAGCGTTGGTCGAGGACATGTTCAAGGACCGGCGCGGCGCGCTGGTGGCGATCGACCCGCGCAACGGCGAGGTGCTGGCTTTTGTGTCCAAGCCGACCTTTGATCCCAACCTGTTTGTGGACGGTATCGATGTGGAGAGCTGGCGCGACTTGAACGAGAACCTCGACAAACCGCTGTTGAACCGGGCGCTGCGCGGCACTTATCCGCCCGGCTCGACGTTCAAGCCCTTCATGGCGATGGCGGCGCTCAATTCAGGCAAGCGCGCGCCCGCCACCGTCGTCATGGACAACCTCGTCTACAGCTTCGGCGGCCGCAATTTCGGCAGCCCGGAGACCGACCGCGCCGGTCCCAAAGACATGCGGCTGGCCATCGTCAGCTCCAGCAATGTGTACTTCTACAGCTTGGCCAACGAGATGGGCGTCGATCTGATTCACGACCAGCTGGAGCCGTTCGGCTTTGGCCGCAAGACCGACATCGACGTGCTGGGCGAGGTGACCGGCGACCTACCGTCTACCGAGTGGAAGCGCCGCCGCTTCAAAAAGCCCGAGCAACAACGCTGGTACGCCGGTGAAACCATCTCGCTGGGCATTGGCCAGGGTTACAACAACTTCACCATGCTGCAGATGGCGTCCGCCATGTCCACGCTGGCGACCGGCGGCCTGCGTTACAAGCCCCGCTTGGTGCGCGAGGTCGAGGACGTCGTCAAGCATGAGCAGCGCTTGGTCGCCAGCGCTGCGTTGCAGGCCTTGCCTTTGAAGCCCGAGCAGGTCGAGGTGATACGCAGTGCGATGAATGGCGTGACGCTGGAAGGCACGTCGCGCGCCGCTTTTGCCAGCGCGCCTTACCAGAGCGGCGGCAAAACCGGCACGGCGCAAGCGGTGGGTTTGCGCGCTGGCGAAAAGTACAAGGACATCAAGGCCGATGAGCGCAAGCGCGACCATTCGCTCTACATCGCCTTCGCGCCGCTCGAGGCACCCACCGTTGCGCTGGCGGTGATTGTCGAGAACGCCGGCTACGGCTCGACCTCCGCCGCGCCGATTGCCCGCCGCGTCTTTGACTATTTGCTGCTGGGCCACTACCCGAGCGAGGAAGATATGTTGCTGACCCAACAAGGCCGCACCACCGCCCCGGTCGGCAAGCCGCGCAGCGCCATGCCGCTGCCGGGCGAACCGGCCTTGGCGGCATCAGCAGCAGCA
>JBIIVZ010000397.1:0-3230 GCA_044339175.1 Roseateles sp. | reverse complement strand
TGTGAACGCTGGTCAGGAACCGCTGTTAAACGATGGCGAGGCAGCGTTTTTGAGTTGGGTGACATCTCGGGCCTGGGCTGGCTAATGTTGAATGGGCACGCACGAGGTTCGCCTGCATGGCCGCCCGAGGGCGGCCATGCAGGCGAAGGCGATCTCTTTGAATGGGCTGTGGCCGGCTTGAGGCCAATCCGCTGGGGGACAGCGGCTACAGCGTCAACGCAGAGCGCGTGACATGCGCGAGCGCCGGCGGTACAACGCCGATGAAGCCGAAGTAGGTGGGCGCGGCAGCGATCCTCCTCGCAGGCAAGCTTGTTGATGACCGTGCCGCGCCCGACACCGTGCCGTTGAAGGCGGTGCCATCGCAGTGTGGCGCGCTGGGACGAGTCCGTCCAGCACCTTCGGCCTGTTCGGGGGGTGTATGGGTGAGCGTCCCGCCCGTCTGTTCCTTTGCGCGCGCTGCCGCATCCAGGTGGTGTTGTGCAGCCGTTGCGACCGCGGCAACCGTTACTGCAGCCGTGGCTGCTGGCGTCGGGCCCGAGACGCCGCGCGGCGCGAGGCCGCCAACCGGTACCAGCGCTCGCAACGGGGTCGCAGGGCGCACGCGGCCCGAACAGTGCGTTGGCGCCAGCTCCAGGCACAAGGCAGGCAAGAGAATGTGACGCACCAGGGTTCCCAACCGAGGGGCAGCGCTGCTCCACTGGCTGCATGGACTCACGACACCGCCTCTGCGCGTCTGGACACTGCCGCAGTGCCCGCGCCGCCGCCCACATCTACGCCCACGCCGCCTGCGGCTCTGCCGGGCACGGTCCCCCAAGCGCAGCGTCACTGTCACCGCTGCGGCACGCCGCTGGGCGCTTGGCTGCGTCAGGGGTTTTTGCGCCACAGCCCACCCGAACGGCGCTTTGCAGGGCCGCGCCATGACCATAGCCCCTGACTTGGCCGCCCAGATCCTGCGCCTCCATGACGCAGAGAAGTGGCGCGTGGGCACCATCGCCCGGCAACTGCATGTGCACCGGGATACCGTGCGGCGCGTGCTTGCCCGCAACCCGCACGGCTGCACCACGCAGGGGCCAGCGTCACCGTCTTTGCCGCTTTCGCCACCTTCTCCGCCTTCGCCTTCGCCCTCGCCCTCGCCCTCGCCGTTACGCCGCAGCCGCATCGACGCCTTCCGGCCCTTCATTCTGGAGACCTTGGTCAAGTTCCCCTCGCTCACGGCGGCGCGACTGCAAGCGATGGTCAGTGAGCGCGGCTTCCGGGGCTCTGACTCGCACTTCCGCCACCTCATCGCCGGGCTGCGTCCGCGCCCGCCGGCTGAGGCTTATCTGCGCCTACGCACGCTGCCCGGCGAGCAAGCGCAAGTGGATTGGGCTCACTTCGGCCACCTGCAGATCGGCCGCGCCCGGCGTCCGCTGATGGCGTTCGTGATGGTGTTGAGCTATTCGCGCCGCATCTTCTTGCGCTTCTTCCTGGATGCCCAGATGGCGGCCTTCCTGCGCGGCCATGCCGAGGCGTTTGTCGCTTTTGGCGGGGTGGCCCGGGTGCTGCTCTATGACAACCTCAAGAGTGCCGTGCTGGAGCGCGCAGGGGATGCGATCCGCTTCAATCCGGTGTTGCTTGCATTCGCTGCACATCACCGCTACGAGCCGCGTCCGGTGGCGGTGGCGCGCGGTAATGAGAAGGGCCGGGTCGAGCGCTCGATTCGCTACATCCGCGACAACTTCTTCGCCGCGCGCGAATTCACCGACCTGGCCGATCTCAACGTGCAGGCGCTGGCTTGGTGCGAGGGGCAGTCGCTGAACCGCCGCTGGCCCGAGGACCACCGGCTGAGCGTGCAGGAGGCCTTCGAGGCCGAGCGGGCGCACTTGTTGCCCTTGCCTGTGCACGCCTACGCCGTGGACGAGCGGGTGGCCGTGGCCATCGGCAAGACGCCCTATGCCCGCTTCGATCTGAACGACTATTCGGTGCCGCACACCCAGGTGCGCCGGACCTTGAGCGTGCTGGCCGATGAGCACTGCGTGCGCATCCTGGACGGTCCTGTGGAGGTGGCGCGCCACGCCCGCAGCTGGGACCGGGCCGCCCAGGTCGAGGATCCCGCCCATGTACAGCGCCTGGTGGATTGCAAACGCGCGGCCCGCGCCCTGCGCGGCTGCGACCGATTGGCCCAGTCGGCACCGGCCAGCACCGCGCTGCTGCGCCAAGCCGCCGAGCGGGGCGAGTTGCTGGGCCAGATCACGGCCGCGCTGCTGTGCCTGCTGGAGCGCTATGGCGCACAGGCGCTGCAGGCCGCCATTCAAGAGGCGCTGGCCGCCGGCGTGCCGCATCCGAACGCGGTGCGTCATGCGCTGCAGCGGGCCGCCCAAGCAGCGGGCGAGCCCCCGCCGGTGGCGCTGATCCTGCCCGAGCATGTGGCGCGCCGCGATGCCCCCGTGCGCCCACACGACCTGGGCTCCTACGACCGCCAAGGAGAATGACGATGAGCCCTGAAGCCCCGCAGTTTGACGCCGGCCTGCGCGAACAAGCCGCCAGCCTGCATTTGTACGGTTTGCTGAGCCGGTGGAGCGAGGTGATGGGCGCCCCGGAGCAAGCGCGCTGGGTCTCGCAGTGGCTCGGCTGGGAGGCGCAGGAGAGATCCCGCCGCAGCCTGGAGCGGCGCCTGCGTGCGGCCCGCATCGGCGCGTTCAAAGCGCTCGCCGACTTCGACTGGCAGTGGCCCACCAGTTGCGACCGCGCGGCCGTCGAAGAGCTGATGACCTTGGACTTCATGAAGGACGCCAGCAACGTGGTGCTGGCGGGCCCCAACGGCGTCGGCAAATCGATGTGTGCCTGCAATATCGGCTACCAAGCGGTGTTGGCCGGGCACACCGCGCTGTTCATCACGGCGGGGCAATTGCTGGGTGAGTTGGCGGCACTGGACAGCGACCAGGCCCTGCGCCGAAGGCTCAAACATTACGCCGCCCCGGACGTCTTGATCATCGACGAGGTGGGCTACTTGTCCTACTCGAACCGGCACGCTGACTTGCTGTTCGAACTGATCAGCCGACGCTACCAGCACAAGAGCACGGTGGTGACGACCAACCGGGCGTTTGCCGAGTGGGGCGAAGTGTTCCCCAATGCGGCTTGTGTGGTGTCGCTGGTGGACCGGCTGATGCACCGCGCGGAGATGGTGCGCATCGAGGGGCCGTCGTACCGCAAGAAGGAGGCGGACGAGCGTGCGGCCGCCGCCAAGTCGC
>JBIIVZ010000396.1:0-3232 GCA_044339175.1 Roseateles sp. | reverse complement strand
CAGCTCAAGATCGACAAATCCTTCGTCCAGAACACGCCGGGGAAAAGCAGCGACGAAACGATCGCCCGCACCATCATCTCGATGGGCCGCGGTTTGAAAATGGATGTGATTGCCGAAGGTGTTGAAACCGAGGCTCAGCAGAACTTTCTGGCTCGTCACGGCTGCCATGTCTACCAAGGCTATTTATTCAGTCACCCCTTGCCCCTGGCCGAGTTTGAGGCCTTCGTGGCTCAGTCCTGAGTCGCCGCAACCCCTCATTCCACGTTCTCATGCCTACCACCATCCGACCTGCCGTCAACCCGCTCAGCGCGATGATTTCGCCGCTGTCACGCCGGCTTTACTTGCCCCACCTGATGATCTGGCTGGTGCTCGCCGTAGCGTGCGGCCTGGGCTGGCAGCACAGCTTCAAATTGATCGACGAGGATGAGCAGCGCACGCTGGAGGCTTCGCAGCGCGAACTGGTCAATTTGAGTCGGGTCGAGCGGGAGCATGCCGAGCGCACGCTGGACGCGGTTGACCGATCGCTGCAGATCATGCGAGCGCAGTACCTCGCGCAGGGCGGTCAGCAAGCGCTGGACTTGTTGATCCGAGGCGGCCTGTTCAGTAGCGGCGGCGTGCTGCAGATCGGCGTGATCGACGCGCAGGGCATTTTCCAGTTGAGCAACCTGCCGTTCACCGGGCAACTCGATTTGTCCGACCGTGAGCATTTCAAAGTTCATTTGCAGGCCAGCGGCGACGCCCTGTTCATCTCCAAGCCGGTGATCGGCCGGGTCTCGGGCAAATGGGCGCTCCAGTTGACGCGCCGTATCACGCTGAAAAACGGCGATTTTGGCGGCGTCGTGCTGGCGTCGCTCGATCCGACCTACTTCACCAGTTTTTATGAAAGCCTGGTCGTTGGCCGGTTGGGGTCGGCGTCATTGCTGAGCACCGACGGCAGCATCCTCGCTCGCCGCAACGGCGACGCTGATGAATTCAACGGCCGTATGACCAGCACGCCGCAATTGCTGGAGCGACTCGCCACCGGCGAGCAAGCGGGGAGCTTTGTGGTGGGTTCGCCGGGCTCCAAGGCGGCCCGTCTGCTTCAGTTCCGAACCCTGCCGGGTTACCCGCTGGTGGTGACGGTGGCGGTGTCGATGGCCGAGGCGATGGCCACGCACGAAGCCAACAAGGCCAGTCTGTTGTCGCAGGCCGTCACGGTCTCGGTCTTGCAGGCCATCCTGGCCGCAATGGGTTCTTGGTACTTGATCAGCAAGCGCCGGCATGCCGTTGTGCTGGAGGCAGCGTTGAAACAGATGGAGGCTTTGACGCAAAGTGCGCCCGGTATGGTTTTCCAATTCGTGTCGCAAGCGGACGGCACGGGGCAGTACACCTTTGTCAGCGTGGGGTCGTTCAAGCTGCTGCAGCTGACCCCGCAGCAGTTGCTGGCCGATGCCGAGACGATGTTCAACTTGGTCCTCCCTGAAGACGTTGACGGGCTCAGGCAGTCCTTCATCGACGCGAACAGCAGCCTGACGCCCTGGGCGCATGAGTACCAGGTGCGCCTCCGCGACGGGTCGGTGCACTGGTTGTCCGGCCGGGCCGAACTGGCCGCCCGAGCCGACGGCAGCATCCTCTGGAACGGCTTCAGCTCCGACGTCACCGAGCACAAGCGGATTGAAGCCAGCGCCCACAGCGCCAACCAAGCCAAGTCGGAGTTTCTGGCCAATATGAGCCACGAGATCCGCACGCCGATGAACGGTGTGGTGGGCATGGTCGACATCTTGCAGCGCACCGAGTTGAACCCGACCCAGCGGCGCATGCTGGAAACCATCAACAAGTCGGCGCGCTCGCTGCTGTCCATCCTGAATGACATTCTTGATTACTCCAAGATCGAAGCCGGCAAGCTTGACCTGGAGCTGTTGCCGGTGAATCTGCTGGAGTTGAGCGAGACCCTCGTCGAAATGATGTCCGTCACCGAGATCGCTCGCGCCACCGACTTTTCGGTCTTTGTGTCGCCACTGTTGCCGGATTGGGTGCGGGCTGACCCGACCCGCTTGCGCCAGATCCTGCTCAATCTGCTCAGCAACGCGACCAAGTTCAGCAGCAGCGCCGACGGGCGCGGTGCGCGGGTCAGTTTGGCGGTGGAGCCCGGCATGTTGGCGAGCGGTGCGGCCGCCCTGCAACTGCGCGTCACCGACAACGGCATCGGGATCAGCCCGCAAGCGCAAGCCAAGCTGTTCCAGGCCTTCACGCAGGCGGATGAAAGCACGGCTCGGCGCTTTGGCGGCACCGGCCTGGGTCTGAGCATCACCCAGCAGTTGGTCGAGCTGATGGGGGGCCGCATCTCGGTGCGCAGCACCCTCGGTGACGGGGCTGAATTTACCGTCATGCTGCCGCTGCAAGGCAGCGCCGCACCGAGCCTCAAGGGGGGCGCGGTGGCGGACAGCCAGCGGGCGTCTGCCGCGGCGTTGGCGGCGGGCCGCCTGGCCGGTTTGCAGGTGCTGGTGCTGACGGGCGACACCACCAAGGCCAACATCATTCAGTCCTATGGCCAAGCTGCCGGGGCCGAGGTCACGGCGGTGCTCGGCTTGGCCAATTTGTGGCGGCAACTGCGGCCCGATCTTGAAGACGCGGCCACGCCGGCCCAAGCCCAAGGGGTATGGGTCGTGCTGGGGCTGGACTTCAGCGCGCCGCTGGCGGAGCTGGGACTGCCGCCCGGCGTGGGCGTGCTGCGGCTGAACCGGCACAGCCGACTCGCGCCCGATCAGCTCGATCCGCTCGAAAGCGATGCCGGTGTCATGTCGCTGTGCGCCAACCCCTTGCTGAAGGGCGAGCTGATCAATGCCTTGGCATTGGCCAGCGGCCGGCTGGTGCTGCAGACCACGCCCCGTGTCGAGCGCCGCGTGTCTCGCCAGCGCAGCTCGGAGCGAGCTGCGCCGACGGTGGTGCAGGCGGTGGCGAGCCGGCAACTGGTCTTGTTGGCCGACGACAACGACGTCAACCGCGATGTCATACAAGAGCAGCTGCGCCTGGCGGGCTATGCCAGCGAGCTGGCGGTGGATGGCCTGGACGCGTTGGCCATGTGGCGCAGCGGCCGCTACGCCCTGCTGTTGACCGATTGCCACATGCCGCGCATGGACGGCTTCGAGCTGACCGCCAAAATCCGCGAAAGCGAACCGGCCGGGCAGCGCCTGCCTATCATCGCCATCACCGCCAACGCGATGCACGGCGAGGCGCAACGGTGCCGTGATCG
>JBIIVZ010000395.1:0-3237 GCA_044339175.1 Roseateles sp. | reverse complement strand
ACGGTGGCCCTTGGCTGCTGGGCGGCAGTTACAGCGCGGTCGACGCGATGGCCTTCATGCTGTGCCGCTGGACCCGTGGCTTCGAGCGGCCGGCCCGCAGCCTGCCACAGCTCGGTGCCTATCTGCAACGCATGCTGGACCGGCCAGCGCTGCAGCGGATGTTGATCACAGAGCAACTGCAGGCACCTTGGGTCTGAGCCGCGCCGGAGCCGCAGTGGTCAGGGCTTGTCGCCACTGATCATGCGGTAAGCCAGGGCACCCAGCGCCGCGCCCGCAATCGGTGCGACCCAGAACAACCACAGTTGCTCGGTCGCCCAGCCGCCCACGTACAGCGCCACGGCAGTGCTGCGCGCCGGGTTCACCGAGGTCTGGGTGACGGGGATGCTGATCAAGTGGATCAAGGTCAAGGCCAGGCCGATGGCGATGGGCGCAAAGCCGGCCGGCGCGCGGCGGTCGGTCGCACCCATGATGATGATCAAGAAAAAGGCCGTCATCACCACCTCGGTGATCAAGCCGGCTTGCATCGAGTAGCCGCCGATCGAATGCGCGCCGAAGCCGTTGGCACCAAAGCCCTGGTTGACGTCAAACCCGGCCTTGCCACTGGCGATCAAATACAACACGCCGCCTGCCGCCAAGCCTCCCAGCACCTGGGAGCCGATGTAGGGCAGCAATTGCCCGCCCGGGAAGCGCCCACCCACCCACAGGCCGACCGACACGGCCGGGTTGAAATGCCCGCCGGAAATATGCCCGACCGCATAGGCCATCGTCAGCACGCTGAGGCCAAAGGCCAGCGATACCCCATGCAGACCGATCCCCACGCCGGGAAAGGCGGACGCCAGCACAGCGCTGCCCACGCCGCCCATCACCAGCCAGAAAGTACCCAGAAACTCCGCGCCGTATTTGTTCATAGTGACCCTAAGCCTCGCTGTTGAGTTGCGCCGCAGCGCAAGCCACGGCGCCGCAGTATGTGGCGGGTAGCGGGTCCATGCGATTTGGGGTTATCCCTGAACGCAGCAGCTCAATCTAGGGGCCAGACCCGCTGCGGCGGCCGCAGTCGCTCGAACTCGGCGGCCATTTGCAGCACGCCCAGATCGTCAAAGCGCCGACCGATGATTTGCAGGCCGATCGGCAGGCCGGCCGCCGTGTAGCCGCAGTTGATGCTGGCAGCCGGTTGCTCGCTCATGTTGTAGGGCAGAGTGAAGGCAATGTGCTCGAACGGCAGTGCCGGGTCGTTCAAGGGGCTGGCCCATTCGGCAGCAAAAGCCGGCCCCGGGCTGACCGGCGACAGCACGTAGTCGAACGGCTGGCAGGCGGCCACCGCCGCATCGCGGAACGCCGCCATCTGGCTATAGCCGTTGAACAGCTCCGGTGCGCTCAGCGCCGCACCGCTGGCGATCCAAGCGCGGATGTAGGGCAGCACCAGCGCCTTGCGCTCGGCCGGCAGGGCCGAAAAATCAAGCCAGGAGCGCATGCGCCAGAAGTGATCCAGCCCGTCGATCATGGCGCGGGTGCTGAAGCCGGGCAGCGGCTGCAGCGTGGCACCGGCTTGCTCGAACAATTGCGCGGCGGCCTGCACCGCAACGGCCGTTTCGGGCTCCACCGGCAGGCCCCAACCGGCGTCCAGCTGCAGGCCGATCTTGAGCCCCTTCAGATCGCGCTGGCGACGCAACCAAGGGATGTCCTGCACGGGCAAGCTGGTCGGGTCGCGCCAGTCCGGGCGACTCAACACGCTCATCATCAGCGCGGCATCCTGCACCGTGCGCGTCATCGGCCCGGCCACGCGGCCGGCGTAGGCGGGCTTGATCGGAATGCGGCCCAGGCTGGGCTTCAAGCTGAAGATGCCGCACCAACCGGCCGGCAGCCGCAACGAGCCGCCGATGTCGGTGCCCAGATGCAAGGGGCCGTAACCGGCCGCCGCCGCTGCCGCCGCACCGGCGCTGGAGCCGCCGGGGTTCTTGCTGAAGTCCCAGGGGTTGCGCGTCAATGGATGAAAGCTGGACAGGCCCGAGCTGAGCATGCCGTAGTCCGGCATCGTCGTTTTGGAGATCAGCACCGCACCGGCTTCACGCAGCCGCGCGGCCGGCGGCGCGTCCTCCGGTGCCGGGCTCAGCACGGTGGCGGCGGTGCCCAGCGGCATCGGCGTGCCCTCGGTGGCGATGTTTTCCTTCAGCGTCAGCGGCACGCCGTCGAGCGTCACGCCGCCGGCCGTCAGCGGCTCGCCACGCAACCAACGCGCTTCGGACGCGCGCGCCTGCGCCAGCGCCGCCTCCGGCTGGAAGGCATACAGCGCCTGCACTTGCGGCTCCCAGCGCTCGACCTGCGCCAGCACCGCTTGCAGCACCTCGACCGGGGACAACGCGCGGCTGCGGTAGGCCGCCAGCAACTCAGCGGCGCTGAGTGCGTGCAGCGCCGTCATGCCCGGGCCTCGGCGGGACAGCCAAAATGCAAAGGGGGTTGGCAGGGCATGAGCGTCTCCGGTCGGAATGGGTGACTCATCATGCCCGCTGGCGGGCAGATGAGTTGCAGTTATGGCTCCAGCGCCTGCGCGCATGGGTCAATGAAACAAAAGCGCCGTAGAGTCGGTGCCACCGCCCACTTCTTCGGACACTTCATCGCCATGCTCCAGACCGAGTCACCCAGCAGCGCCCACCCCGACCTCGACCTCTACGCCCTGCCTGAACTGCTCAGTGCCTTCATCGAGGATCAGAACGGCGCGGTCAGCGCGGTGCGAGCGGCGGCACCGCAGTTGGCGCAGGCCGTGGCAGCCGCCCTGCCGCGCCTGCAGCAGGGTGGGCGGCTGATTTACGTCGGTGCCGGCACCTCGGGGCGGCTGGGCTTGCTGGACAGCGTCGAGCTCTACCCGACCTTCTCCTGGCCGCGTGACCGTGCGGTGGCGCTGCTGGCCGGTGGGCCGTCGGCGATGTTTGCGGCGGTTGAAGGGGCCGAGGACGACGGCCCCCAAGGCCGCGCCGACCTGCTGGCGCTGCAACCGACACCGAACGACGTGCTGCTGCTGCTGGCCGCCTCCGGCAACACGCCCTATGTGCTGGGGGCACTGCAGGCCGGCCGCGCGGCGGGTGCATTGACGATCGGCTTTGCCAACAACCCCGACGCCCCGCTGGCGCTGCAGGCGGACATCGGCATCACGCTGGAGACCGGGCCGGAAGTGATCTCGGGCAGCACTCGGTTGAAGGCCGGCAGCGCGCAGAAGATGGCGCTGAATACCTTTTCCAGCGC
>JBIIVZ010000036.1:0-11346 GCA_044339175.1 Roseateles sp. | reverse complement strand
CTCGACCGCGCTACTCGTCGCTGCTGGAGTTCCAGAACGCTTGCAGCACGCCCACCTGCGCTTCGAGCAGCGCGGTGATGCGGTCGAGCTCATCGGAGTCGATGGCGGTGGCGTAGAGGGTGGCCTGGATTTCGGCGTCATGCTGACCAAAAGCGTGCTGATCGACGTCGCGTACCGGGTACTTGCCGGCTTCCAGCAGCTCGACCAATTTTTCGCGGACGTCGCCCTGCGTCTCGCGGCGGCAAATCACGTAAACGCGGTAAATCGCCTCGCTGGCCTGCTCATTGATCGGCTGCCGGTTGATGCGGTTGACGACCGGCCGCAGCAGCGTGTTGCTGGCCAGCACGAACAGCGCCGCCAGGACTGCTTCGCCAATCAGGTCAGCCCCGGCACAAGCGCCCACGGCGGCCGAACCCCACAGCGTCGCGGCGGTGTTCAGCCCGGTCACGTTGGCACCTTCTTTCATGATCGCCCCGGCCCCCAGGAAGCCGATGCCCGAAACGACGTAGGCGGTGACGTGAATCGCTCCGTCGTGGCCGCCCAGGCGGTTCGCCATGTCCACAAACACCGCCGCACCGACGGCCACCAGGGTGTTGGTGCGCAGCCCTGCCGTGCGCTGCCGCAACTGCCGCTCGAACCCGATCAGGCTCCCGAGTGCGAACGCAGTCACCAAGCTGAGCAAGGTGTCGGCCAGGCTGTGCAGATTGAAGTTGTTGATGGCTTCCATGGGGGCGCAGTATCCAACATCCCCGTGACAACGCGTTAGCTGCCCCTCAGTCTCAGAGCGGTGCCAGCAAGGTCGGCCAGTCGTCGTCCACAAAGCGACCGCGAATGTGCATCGCCTCGTCCCAGCTGCGGAAAAAGGTCAGCACACAGCCCGGGTCGAAATGGATACCCGACTGCTGCTGGATGTAAGTCGCGGCGGCTTCTGGCGTCCAGGCGGCCTTGTAGGGCCGTGCCGACGTCAGCGCATCGAACACGTCGGCCACAGCCACTATGCGACTGAAGATCGGGATGGCCTCGCCCTTCAGCCCGCTCGGGTAGCCGTTGCCGTCGAACTTCTCATGGTGGCCCAGCGCAATCGCGGCTCCCGCCTGCAGGACGGTTGAGGCGCTGCCCTTCAATATTTCATAGCCATAAACGGCATGCAACTTCATCGTCTCAAACTCTTCGGGCGTCAGCCGCCCCGGCTTCAGCAGAATGCTGTCAGCGATGCCCACCTTGCCGATGTCGTGCAGCGGCGCAGCCTGCAAGAGCAGTTCCTGATCGGGTATCGACAAACCGAAGCCGCGCGCGATCAGTTGCGAGTAATGGGCCATGCGGAGAATGTGGGCACCGGTTTCCGGGTCGCGATACTCCGCCGCCTTGGACAAGCGGATGACCGTTTCGCGCTCGCGTGCGATGACCTCGGCGGTCGCCTTGTGCACCTCGCCAGCCAGCCAGGCGGCGTGGTCAGCCAGCTTGCGCCTGGCACTGCTCAGCGACAACAAATTGCTGGCCCGGGCCAGAAACTCCACCTTGTCGATCGGTTTGTTGAGGAAGTCGGACGCGCCGGCATTGAGCGCCCGGTACCGCACCTGCTTTTGATCGTTGGCCGTGGTCATCAGGATGGGCACCATCTCCTTGCCCGGCGTCGCCCGCAAGCACTCGATGAATTCAAGGCCGTCCAGATCCGGCATCATGTAATCCACAATGATCAGGTCCAGATCATGCGTCTGCGCCCAAGCCAGACCGGCGGTGGATGAGGCGAACACCTTAACGTCATTGACGCCCAGCTTCCTGACCAGGGCTTCGAACAACACCAGGTTGATCTGTGTGTCATCAACGACGAGAACTTGTTGTGTCATGTGCAGGCACTGCTTCTGAGAATCGTTGAGGTAGCTTCAAAAGCCACTTTGATGCAGCGCAAGTTGCAGTTGCGCCACGAGCGCGGCCAACTGGGCAAGCAGCGCGGTCAGTTCGCCCGCAGCGCTGGCCTCGCCGCGCAAGGCCAGTTGCTCGATGCGCTCCGCCACTTTTACCGCCGGCGCTGCGCCGAACATCGCCATCGTCGATTTGGCCGCATGGGCAATCTGCATGACAGTCTCGAGGTCGGCCGCTTCCAGCGCCAAGCGCATGCGCTCAACATCAAGCGGCCATTGCTCATGAAACACACCCACCACGATGCCGACCACCTCCTGGTCCACAGCGGCCAGGCCGGCGGCAAAGTCAAAATCAGTACTCATGAAAGTAGCTTCGCTCGGAGGGTTGAGCAGCGCAGCCGCTGCAGGGGCGTCAAGTGGGGGCGAATCGTACGCCGTCAGCGCGCCGGGCTGGCCAGGCAAATAGCGATGTACGACACGCAAGAATTCGTTGATTTCAATCGGCTTGGACAAGTAGTCGTCCATGCCGGCGGCGAGGCAGGTTTCCCGGTCGCCCTGCATGGCGTTGGCCGTCATCGCGATGATGGGCGTGCGCGGGCCTTGCTCGGTGGCGCGGAATTGTTGCGTCGCCTCCAGCCCGTCCAGCACCGGCATCATCATGTCCATCAACACGAGGTCGAAACGGCGGGTGGCCAGCACATCGAGGGCCAGTTGCCCATTGTCAGCCACCGTGACACGGTGGCCCCAGCGGTTCAGCAACTTGGTCGCCAGCTTCTGGTTGACCGGGTGGTCCTCCACCAGCAGCACCTCCAGCGCGTGCTGCGGTGCCGCCACCCCAGGCACGGCGGCGGCCACGAGCTTGGGCACGGCACCGGCACCGGCAGACAGCACGCGCGGCTGCAGCAGCAGGCGGTTGTCATCGACCACCAGCATGTGCAGGCCGGCCAGGTGGGCCACCTCCGCAGCGGCGTCGGCAGGCAGGGCAACAGTCTCGCCGAGCCCCAGATCCAAGGTGAAGTGGAAGTTGCTGCCCCGCCCGACCTCGCTGTCCACCCAGAGGCGGCCACCCAGCGCCTCCACCAACCGCATCGAAATCGTCAACCCCAAGCCGGTGCCGCCAAAGCGGCGCGTGATCGAGCTGTCTTCCTGCGAGAAGGCGTCAAAAATGGACTCCAGCTTGGCAGACGGTATGCCAATGCCGGAATCGCTGATGGTGAACAAGCAGCGGCCGCTGCCTGCCGCCAGCGGGTCCAAAACGACCCGCACCACTACCGCCCCCTGCGCGGTGAACTTGATCGCATTGCCGATCAGGTTGAGCAGCACCTGGCGCAGCCGGTCGGGGTCGCCAAACACCTGCATCGGCACCTCCGCGCCGACATCGCAAATCAGCTCGATGCCCTTGTCGTTGGCACGCATGGCCAAGGCCTTCAGCGTGTCGCCGACGGTGCGCCCAAGATTGAAGGGGATGCGCTCGATCAGCAATTTACCGGCTTCGATCTTGGAAAAATCGAGGATGTCGTTGATGACCTTCAGCAGCGACTCCGACGACGACTTGACGATGTTGAGGTATTCCTTTTGCTCGTCGTTCAAACCGCTGTCCAGGGCCAGTTCGGTCATGCCGATGATGCCGTTCATCGGCGTGCGGATTTCGTGACTCATATTGGCCAGGAAGACCGACTTGGCCCGATTGGCAGCCTCGGCACCGTCCTTGGCTCGCTGCAACTCTTCAGATACCCGCTTCGCTTCGGAAATGTCGGCGAAATAGCCATTCCAGAGAATGCCGCCGTCATCGGCCGGTTTGGACTGCGCCTCACAATGCACCCAGACCACCGCACCGCTACAACGCTGCAGCAGCCGAAAATCCAGCGTCCAAGGGAGCCCGTTGGCGGCGGACAACATGAAAGCGTCTCTCAACGATTGACCGTCGGCCGGGTGCACTTGCGCCGTCACTGCGCGCACATCGCGCATCGCTTCTTCGGGTGACACCCCGCAAATGCGTTCCAACGCGCCGCTGCAGAACGGCAGCGTGCGCCAGCCGGTCTTGTCCAGATGGACCTGAAACACGGCCACCGGAATGCTGTCGGTAATGGCCCGCAAACGCGCACCCGCCTCCTTCAACTGCGTCACGTCTTGCCACAAGCCGGTAAAGACGGTCGCGCCGTCCGGTGCCAGTTCCGGCTCGGGGCGGATTTCACCGCGTATCCAGCGGATGCGGCCGTCCGGCATGCAGATGCGGTAATCGTCGCTCCAGATGCCGCGCTGCCGAGCGGCCGTCAACACCCCTTGCACGCAGCGCGCCCTGTCCTCGGCCACGATCTGGCGTGCTGAAATGTTGCCGTCCGCCAACAGATCGACCGATTCGAAGCCGCGGATTTCCTTCAGCCGCTCGCTGACAAAAGTGTAGCGGGTGCTCCCGCTGACGGTGTCGACCTCACAGCGGTACAGCACCCCCGGCACCGCATTGGTGATGTGACGCAGCCGCTCCTCGGCCGCCTTGATGGCCGCCTCCATCAACTTGCGCTCGGTGATCGCGGTGCGGATCGCCACATACTGGATCGGCGTGCCTAGCGCGTCCTTCATTGGCACGATGGTCGCTTGCACCCAGTACAAGCGGCCGCCTCGGCTGCGGTTGCAAATATCGCCCTGCCACACCTGGCCCGCCGTGATCGTGGCCCACAGGTGGGCAAAAAACTCCGGCGGGTGCATGCCCGAGCCGATCAAGCGGTGATTGGCACCGAGCAGCACATCGCGCCCGTAACCGCTGATCTCGCAGAATTTGTCGTTGACGTAGGTGATCCGGCCAGCCACATCGGTGATGCTGACGATGCCGTGTTGATCCAGGGCGAACTGCTGGTTGGCCAAGTCGGCCAATGCAATTTGCAGTGACTTTTGGGTTTCTTCGCGCTGCCGCACCAGATCCGACATCAGGTTCGACAGCGACTCCAGGCCATCGTCCAGCAACGGGGGCTGTTCAGCACCGCCAACCCGCATCAGCCGATGCGCCGTTTCACGCAGCGACTCGATCGCCCGCAGGCGGCTGGCCAGCTCCGCGCGCATGTTGTCGTTGTTCCGGGTCAGTTCGATCGAGCTCAAGGCCAGGCTGCGGGATTTCAAGTCCAGATCGCGGTCACTTTGCTCGTACGCCCCATCGACCCGCTCCAACAATGCGCCCAAGCCGCCGAGCAAGCGGGCCGCCGCGGGCGACACCTCGGTGCGCAACGCCAACTGCGCCAGCTCGGCCAACACGACGGGGAGCTGCAGATCGTCCGCCCCGAGCAAGCGCCGGGTCTGTCTGGCCAATAGTTTGTGCATGAAGGGAAGTGGGGAATCGGGCGTCAACGTAGGCTCAGATGCGAACGTGACCGGTTAAATCTCAGCGATGCGAGTGATCGTCATCGTCTGGTTGTGCAACTTGGAAGCGCGCGCGCCGGCCGGCGGGCTGATCTCGCCATTGGAATAGAACCCGGTCAACAGGGCAGTCGGCCCGAACAGCTCCGCCACCGCTTCGATTTCTTCTTCAACCCGGCCCCCCATCACCAACTTGCGCCCGACGCAGCTGACCAGCAAGGCGAGGCTTTGCGCGCCGTCGCCCGTGCGCTGGCCTGCCGCTTGCGGGGTGTCCCGGTTGGCCGCTTGAGCCGCCACCTCGGCCCCCTCGACCAGGGCGTCAGTATTGGCGTGCATCAGACGCAGATAGCCGTCGGTGTCGATGTCACCCGCCAAGGTCAGGCTGCCCAAGGTCTCATCGGTGGCCAGAATGGTGCGAATCAAACCCGCCTCGCTGTGGTCCTTGCCCAGCATGGCAAATGGGAACAGCAAGCCGGCGGCAGGCAAATCCTTGGTGTAGTCGCCGAGGTAGCGCTTGTAGACCTCCAGCGCTGGTTCGCCGTCCAGCTCGAACAGCACATTGTGAACAGCGCGGGTGACCCGGCGCGCCGGGCCGAACGGTAACCAGCCGCCGGCCGAGCCATGTGAATAACTGAGGCTTTCGCCGTAGAAACCGACACAGACCAAGCGGTCGTTGTGCACGCCGCTGTGGTCCAACACCCAGGTTTCCTTGAAAGCGGCGGCATCGCCCGCCAAGCCGCCTGTGATGGGAATGTCGGTGCCCAGCACATCGGTCATGCCTTGAAGCAAGGCGCTGCCGTTGACTGCCACGCCCTGAGCGAAAACCAGCACCGCTTTCAAGCCCGCCGTCGGCAACTGTTCGCTGAGCCGCCGCCCGGCCGCTTGCGAATCCGCCATGTCGGCCAAGCGCGTCGAGGACTCCACGGCGCTGGACTTGGCCAAGTGCAGCGCCGTGACCACGCAGCTCTGGTCAGTGACACCTTCGGCAGAGATCTCGCCCGCCGTTGAGCAACCGACCCGGATCGCCGCCGGGAACGCCGCCGCCAACGGTGCCGCCACCGCGTGCAGCATGTCGATGGAGGCGAACACCAGCAGCAGCTGAGGCGCGATCATTTGCAAATTTTGCAAGTCCGCCGCCATCTGCTCGGGCTGACGCAACACCACTTGTCCGACTTTCATTGATCGCCTCCTGTCTAAAATTATTCTGGTCGCCTCAAATCCAACCGCCGAAAGCTCAGCGCCCGCAGACTCCCAGCGTCTCCGGCGATTATTAAACTGGACTTAAAACTTAAACCACGAAATAGCCGCCTTTTCAGCCTCGAATTCGCCTTGACGGTGACAAGCGTCACATGCGGCAAAGAAAATATTGCCATGTCCGGTTCATTTTCAGTTTTCGATTCGGTGGTGGAGGATTTGCTGACGTGGCTTCAGCCCAGCTCGGCGCTGGACGTTGGGGCAGGCGCGGGCAAATACGGCCACTTGCTGGCCCGCGCGGTGCCGCACTGCAGGCGTGTCGGCATTGAAGCCGAGCCCAGCTACACCGAGCGCTTTGGCTTGAACGCGATTTACCACCAGATTCATCCGTGCAGCGCCGCCGACTGGCAAGCCAACGCGCTGGACAGCCGCTTTGATTTGGTGATTCTTGGCGACTGCCTGACGCACATGAGCAAAAGCGCAGGCCAGGATCTGCTCAATTTTCTGGCTTATCGCAGCGCCTACACGCTGATCATTGCGCCCGAGTTCATCTTGCAAAGCGCAGCAGAGGCAGTGGGTGCCTTGCCCACACAGGCGCGGCGCTCCGTGTGGAGCGAGCGCGATCTGGGCTGGCACGACCTCTGGGCCTGGGACAACTGCCGCGCCGCGTCGCTGTTTCTGCTGCGTGGCTATTTACCTTCGCCCAAACCGTTGACGCAGTGGGTCGACCGGGTCAACAGCAGCAACCTGCCGATCCATGAGTTCTTCGACCGGCAAAGCCTGGTGCGGCCGGCGCGCTTGCGTTTGGTCAGCCAAGGGCGCGAAACCAGCTATCGCCCCGCGTGAGCGCCGCTCACAGCCACGCCCAAACCGACGCCCACGCCGTCGGTCCCGACCACAGCGCCGACACCATTTTCATCAGCATCGCTTCGTTCTGCGACCCCTTGCTGGAGTTCACGCTGCGCAGCGCGATGACGCAAGCGAGCCGGCCCGAACGCGTCTTCATCGGCGTCGTCGATCAACAAATGCCCGAGCTGCGCCTACGCCTGCCTGATGCTTGGAGCCAGCGGGTGCGGCAGATCCATGTGCATCCGCTGGAGGCACGCGGGCCGTGCTGGGCGCGGGCGATCGCCATGTCGCTGCACCAGGGCGAGCGCTGGTTTTTGCAAATTGACTCGCACACCTGGTTCGAGCCGGGTTGGGACGCACAACTGCTGCACTGGGGGCATCACTGCCAGTCCCTTAATCCTCGCTGCCTGATCACCGCCTACCCGAACCCCTTCCGCATGGTCGAGCGGCAACCGGTGGCCGAGCAGGTCGGGCCGTCAGTGCTGGCGCATGTGGTGAAGACCGGCTGCCAATTCGACGCCGAGCATCCGGTGCTGTACTTCGAAGCGGTACCGGTGCAGAGCCAACAACCGGTGCTCGGCCTGCACGTCGCGGCCGGCTGCCTGTTCGCCCCGGCGGCTGTCATCAGCGCCCTGCCCTACGATCCGTTTCTCTATTTCCACGGCGAAGAACAGGCCTTTGCCCTGCGCGCCTGGACCCGCGGCTGGGACATTTTTCACGTGCCGCGTGTGCCGCTTTATCACCACTACGTCGGGCTTGAGGGTGCTGGCCGTGCGATGCACTGGGCACCCGAACTGGACGCGCAGCGCCGCGTCGCCTCCAAGGTACTCAGCGACGCGGCCAACGCCCGCATGCAAGCGCTGCTGTGGGACGCTGCCGACCTCGGTGTCTACGGCTTGGGCGAGCAGCGCAGCCTGGCGGACTATGCAGAGTTCAGTGGCATCGACTACGCCCGGCGCTGCATTGCGCCGCAGGCCTACAAGGCCAGATACGGCTATTGAAGCCGGCTGCCGCTGCCCATCAATTAACGCGCTGCTGCTCCATCTTGCCGCGCAATTCTTCAGCGACATTTTCCAGCCGGATGTCCGTCAGGCCGAACAGCGGGTCGCCGATGCCGGTCAGATCGGCCGGCGTGCGGCTCAGGTAGCGTTTCACCAAGTCCTGGGCGATCGCATGCAGCTGGCGGTTCTTGCCCTCCGCATCGGCCAGCGCCAGCGTGCTGCGTTCGAGCAAACGGCTGACAGTCTGCGCCGACTGCTGACGCTCCGCCCCCTCGCGGCGCGCCGCCAGCAATTGCTGCTGCAACTCGCGCTCGCGGGTCTGGGCCGCCACTTGCTGCTCCTGCCCGGCCTGTTGCTGCGTTTGCAATTCGGCCTGCAGCCGGGCGGCCTGCTCGTCGCGAGCTTTCAGTTGTGCCGCCAAGCCCAGCGCCTGCGTCCGAGCCTTGCCGACATCGGTTGTCGCCTGCACTTTGTCCTGCTCCCAACGGGCTTTGTCGGCCTGCAGCACAGCCTGCTGGTCCTGCGCCGACTTCAGCGCGGTCTGGGTGCGCCGCAAGGCCTCGCGCTCCTTCGAGACCTTGGTGTCCTGCGCCTGGCAGGGCAAGGCCGCCAGCAGAGCGAACAGGCCAATCGCCAGCAGCCCCGGCTTGAGTAGAGAGTTGTTCTTCATCCAGGCGGCCTCAAAAGCGTGCGTTCAGGTCGAGCTGCAGCACATCGATGCGCAACGGTGCGCTGCTCAGGTTGCCGCTCACGGAGGTCAAGTCGCCCGGCACGGCCAGGAAGCGCACGCCGTCATCCAGATTGCGCGTGCTGGTCCAGCGCGCACCGAGCCAGAAATTGCGGTCCAGCGTGTAATTGCCGCCGAGGGACCAGCCCTTGTAGTTGGTGCCACCCAGATGCCAGGTGGTGTCGGTAAAGCCGTCAATCCAGGCGTCACGCTCAACATAGCGATAAGCCAGATAAGCCTGCCAGTCGCCCCGCTGGGCCAGCTTAGCGCTGCCGGCCTGGACCCGGCCTTGCACGGCGGTCGTCTTACCCAACAAGTCGGTCAAGGCCAGCCCGGCGCGCCGGCGAATGTCCTGCGCATCAAAGCCGGTGTTCTTGATCCAGTCAAAGCTGAGGTTCAGCATCACCGGAGCCAGCGCATCCACACTCAGCCCCGCGGTCAGGTTGACCGGCCGGAACTTGGAGGCCAGCCCCCAGGTCGGCGCGGCCACGCTGGTCGGGTCGTTGATATTGATCAGCGTGTTGCCCTTCTGACGCCAGCCGCTCGGGTACTGGCTGCTGAAATACGGCGTAGTGCCTGCGCGCGGGCCGCTCGGTGGCAGCTCGCTTTCGCGCACGCCTTCAACGTGGCGGAATTCGTAGGCGGCCAGGCCGAACTTCAACACCGTGCCGCGCGCCAGTTCGTAGGTGCCGCCGAGCTGGGCACCGAACAGCCATTTGTCCTGGCTGCTCAGGCTCAACTCTTCGAGCGCAAACACGCCCGCGCTGGCAAACACGCCCCGCTGAGCGCCAAAGTCATGTTGAGCCTTGACGGCCACCCCGTCGAAGTTGAGGTCGTCCGGCCAACTCAGGTCGGTGCCGTAGAACGGGCTGGGCATGCGGCCGAAATCTGCACCGATGGCACTCAAGCTCTGCATGCCCACGGGCAGTTGCCAATGCAGCCACGCGCGGTCCAGCGTCAGGCTGTAGCGATTGAAGCCGTTGCCCAAGGTCTGGCTGGTCGATGTGGGGCCGCTCAGGCCGCCGCTGGAAAAGCGCAGCGCCGCCTGCACCTGCTCGGACAACGTGGCTTCAACGTCCAGCCTTGCCCGCAGCGTCAATCGCTCGCGGTTGGTTTGGCTGTTCGTCAGGTCGGGGGCCCAGGCGGGCGAACCGGTCTGGGCGCGATAGACCTCCGCCGCTACATTGCTGTCGGCCCACATCTCGCCCTGCGTCCGCACCCGCATGTCGCCTCCAAGGCGGACCCGCCCCAGCCAATCGGGCAAGGCACCGGGCTCGCCCCAGCGCTCGCTGCGCGCCTGCGCCAGCACCTCCGCTTTGATCTCGTCCCGCATCTGCAAGCGCAGGCTTTCGGGCACATAGGGCACGCGCACCACCTTGGCTGGCGCAGCGTTCGCGGCCGAGGTCGGCGGCGCGCCCCATTGCGGCTCGCCCGCCGTGGCAGCGATCGGCAGCTGAGCCTGCTTGACGATGGCAGCAGCCCGCTCGCGGCTGATCAGCCCCTGCGCGACCAGCGCTTCGATCAAGGCCTGGGTAGTGGCGCGCAATTGAGCCAGCTCCTGCTTGTCGTCCAGCGCAGGCGTCTGAGCATGGGCCGGCAGGCTGAGCAACAACGCGGTCGCTGCCGCCACAGCGGTGGCGGTAAGCCGCCAGTCGGTGGCCGAGTGAGTCTTGTGGGTCATGATGAATCGGGTTGTGTTTGATGCCCGCAAATTCGGGACAAAAGATGAGCGAAGAGATTCTTGTCGGGTGATGAACTCAGACGTAGGGCGGGTCAAGACCCGCGGGCTCTATGGGCATTGGCAGCGAAGTGCCGACATGAGCCGGCTTGGGTGCCACGGGTGCCACAGTCGGCTCCCCCCTCGCAACCCGGCGGGTCGCGACCCGCCCTACCCATGCCGGTTCAACAAGTACCCAGGCGGCGAGCACACCGTTTCTTCGCGAACGCCGGGTGCCGCCGGGGGCCTGAATGGCTCTCAAGCTTGCGGCCGCACATTCAACCGAAACCGCATCGGCTGTGTGATGGCGGGCGGCGGCGGCAGTTTGAAATCGCGCGTGGTCTGATCCAGTGCCAGCCGCATGGCCGAATCGTTGCCCGCGTCACCGGAAGGCTGCAACTCATAGCGCTGAATGGCCCCATCAGGGTTCAGCCAGATCGCAAAGGTGGCACTCAATTGCGGCGCGTCGCCCTTCAGTCGGCGTTCGATCTCGGCCTGCAACATCTGCCGCGCTGTGTTGGCATAAAAGCGCTCCTGCGCCCGGTCAGCCGCTGTGGCACCGGCACCGGAAGCACCGGTCATCGGCGCGCCGCCGCTGTACTCCTTGTTGACGCCGCCGGCCGCAAAAGCGCTCGGGCCATCACCGGC
>JBIIVZ010000394.1:0-3242 GCA_044339175.1 Roseateles sp. | reverse complement strand
GCCATCGGCTGGCTGGTTGGCGAGCCGAACCAGGGCCTGGCCTGCATGTTCACGATGATGAATCACGCCCGCTTGAATGTCGGGCTGGAGGGAGTGGCGATCTCGGAGCGCGCCTACCAAAAAGCCCGCGCCTTCGCGCTCGACCGCGTGCAGGGCAAGACGCTGGGTGGCAACGCCGCACCAGACGGGAAGGACAGCGCAGACAGCAAAACCATCATCGGCCACCCCGACGTGCGCCGCATGCTGATGGACATGAAGACGCGCATCGAGGCGATGCGCGCGCTGGCCTACTACACCGCCGGCCAGATGGACTGCGCGCAAGGTCATGTCGACCCGGCAAGGCGCAGTGCCGCTCAGCGACGGGTGGACCTGCTGATCCCTGTCGTCAAAGGCTGGTGTACCGAGAACGCGCTGGGCATCACCTCGAACGGCGTGCAAATCCACGGCGGCATGGGCTTCATCGAGGAGACCGGCGCTTCGCAACATCTGCGGGATGCACGCATCACCACCATCTACGAGGGCACGACCGGCATCCAGGCGAATGACCTGATCGGCCGCAAGCTGGCCCGTGATGGCGGCGCGGCCATGCGCAGCTTGATCGCCGAGATCAGCGACGAGCCGATGGCGGGTGCAAGTGCCGACCTGAGCCGCGCTGCAATGCGCAATGCGCTGCGCGCCTTGACCGAGGCTACCGACAGCTTGCTCAGCGCCCCGGCACGGGATGCTGCAGCCGGCGCTGTGCCGTATTTGATGCTGTGCGGCACGGTCATCGGCGGCTGGCTGATGGCGCGCTCGGCAAACGCCGCTGCGGCGCAGCTCTCGTCGCGGCATACCGAAAGTAAACCTGCGGGCAGCCATGACACCGAGGGCGATTTCCTGGCCGCCAAGTGCATCACCGCCGAGCACTACGCGCGCCACCTGCTGCCGCAAGCCTCAGCACTGCGGGATGTGGTGGTGAACGGCGCGTCCACCACCCTGGCACTCAGCGACGCGCAGTTCTGACTGTCACAGCAAACCCCAAGCCGCTCAGGCCAGCACGGCTGGCCTGACGACCACTGCCTTGCGCTGGCGGCGCAACCCCATCAGCAAGAGCAGGCCGCTGCCCAGCAACAAGTAGCTGGCTGGCTCGGGCACCACCTGGGCGAACACCGCATCCGCCAGCGCCGCGTGGCCAAAGCTGGTCGGGTGGATGCCGTCAAAAAACAGCGACGTGGCGGGGTCGCAAATGGCCGGCGTCTGGCCGCAGGCATTGGTCACGTTGGTGAAGCCCAAGCTGGCATTGGCGACAGAGTTCGTCACAAAGGCATAGAAGTCGAAGTTCGTCACTCCGCTTTCACCGGCCAAACGGGCGGCCAGCGCAGCATTCAACGACGCTGAGATCAAGGAGCCGAGGTAGCTTGTCTGCGGACCGAACGCCTGCGCCAACGGTGTCAAGCCGAAGTTCGGTGTGTCCATCACCAGAATATGCTGGGCACCGCGGGCTTGCAGAGCGTCGACGATGCCGCCGATGTCTTGCGCGTAAGCGGCTGCGGCGGTGTTTATCTGGTCCGGCGCATTGGCAGGGTTGATCTGAAGACGGGTCAGGACGTCCCGCACATTGTTGCCGCCACCGGCCACCACGAACAGTTCGCTGCCGGACACCCCATGGGCAGGGTTGGCCAGAAACATATTCAGCTGCGTCTTCATGCTGAACGGGAAGCCACCGGGGCCGTCGGTGCCCTCAACGCCGGTTTGAGCACCGCCGAAGGCGTAGTTCGTGCCGCCGAGCAGCGAGGCCTTGGCGCTCAAGCCCATCTTGGCCGCGAATTGCTCGCTCCAGACCGGCCCATTGCTGTAGCGGCCGGAGGCGTAAGGAATCTGCGAAAAGTAGGCGTCTTGGCCCGACATGCTGCCGCCATTGCCGACCAGCGCCGCGTTATTGCCGCTGTCCGTCAGGCTATCGCCAAAAAACACCAGGCTGGAGAAACTGCTGGCCTGTGTGGCCGTCGAAAAGGCCAGACAAAGACCGGCCAAGACCCGCTGGAGGGTTTGCTTTTTCATGTGAACTCCCTGTGTGTCCCACCCGGACAGGGACGCCAGGGATGCAACAGCCGCGAGCATCGTCGATGCGCCGCCAGCCTGTCAACGCGACACCGATGTCGAATGGCAGCAGGAGGCGACAGGCGTGGCGCAAGCAGAACACTTGACCCTCAACGCGGCGGGAAAAACGCTTCGCGTTCGCGTACCGCCCGCGCGGACTGCCGGCCGAGGCTGCCGCACACCAAGTCGCAGAGCTCGTAAACCGACGGGTCGGCGATGCGATAGAAGGCGCTGGTACCGCGACTTTCACGCAGCACCAAACCCTGCTGCTGCAGCACGCTCAAATGACGTGACACGTTAGCCGCGCTGAAGCCACACAACTCGGCCAATTCGCCAACTTTTCGCTCTTGCTGACGCAGCAAATTGAGAATTTGCAGACGAGTCGGCTCGGCCAGCGCCTGAAAATAAGCGGCCACCTGGATCAGCGCGGCGAGAGGGAGGTCTTGCATTGAAGAGCAGGTTGCGCCTGCGGCCGAAGCCAAGCTGTCATTGCCGCTCATTTTAATTGCTTCCTTGCGCATGTCGATTGTTGACTATTTGCGTGCATAAGCAAATAATGAAGTAGAGACGACGTTTCGTCCAGTGCTTTGACGTGGAACCGCCATGAATCTCTCCAGAATCATCCCGCCCCTGCCTTCTCGCGACTCGACCGGCCGAGCTCCCTCCCTGCTGCTGGGTGCGCTGATGCTGCTGCTGCTGAACGCCGCCCAAGCGCAAGCGATACCGGTGGCCAGCCTGCTGATTCAAGCCAGCGCTGAACGCCGCAGCCTCAGCTTCGACGGCGTGGTGGAGGCCGTGCGGCAGACCGTGGTGGCTGCGCAAGTGGCGGGCGCGGTGCAGCAGCTTGAAGTCAAGGCCGGCGATGCGGTCAAGGCCGGCCAGATCTTGCTGCGCATCGACGCACGCGCCGCCGACCAAGCCGCCAGCGCCAGCGAAGCGCAAGCCCAAGCGGCCCGTGCCGCGCTGCAATTGGCCGAACGCGAGTTGGCGCGCCAGCAGCAGTTGTTCAAGCAGCAATACATCAGCCAAGCGGCGCTGGATCAAGCCGACAGCCAGTTCAAGGCGACCCAGGCGCAGGTCAACGCGACGCTGGCTCAGTTGGGCGTGTCGCGCACGCAGACCAGCTTCCATGTGGTGCGCAGCCCCTACGCCGGGGTGGTGGC
>JBIIVZ010000393.1:0-3244 GCA_044339175.1 Roseateles sp. | reverse complement strand
ACCGACCGCCGCAGGATTGATCGGTTAAATTAGCTGCATGGGTTTTCGATCATTTGCTGTTTCTCGCCTGCCTGCGGCCTTGACCGGCCTGTCCGGTCTGTCCGGTCTGCGCACGCCTGCCGAACCAACGGCCGCTGAAGCCGCGTCGTTTGACGCCTTGGTGCACCGGCTGAACTATCTGCCCAAGGCCGATATCAAGCGCATCCGCGAGGCCTACAAGTTCGCGGACGAAGCGCATTTGGGCCAATTCCGCGCCAGTGGCGAGCCCTACATCACCCATCCGATTGCGGTGGCCGGCATTTGTGCCGAATGGCGGCTCGACGCGCAGGCCATCATGGCAGCGCTGATGCATGACGCGATGGAAGACTGCGGCATCACCAAGACCGAGCTGATCGAACGCTTCGAAGCGCCGACCGCCGAGCTGGTGGACGGACTGACCAAGCTGGACAAGCTGCAGTTTTCAACCAAAGAAGAATCGCAGGCGGAGAGCTTTCGCAAGATGCTGCTGGCGATGGCGCGCGATGTGCGCGTGATTCTGATCAAGCTGGCCGACCGGCTCCACAACATGCGCACGATGGAGGCCATGGCACCGCAAAAACGCCGCCGCATCGCCCGCGAAACGCTGGACATCTACGCCCCGATTGCGCACCGCTTGGGGCTCAACCAGATTTACCGGGAACTGCAGGAACTGTCCTTCCAGCACATCAACCCCTGGCGCCATGCGGCTTTGGCCAAGGCGATTGGCAAAGCACGTGGCAACCGGCGCGATCTGGTGTCGCGCATCGAGCGCGATGTGCAAAAGGCCTTTGGCGAAACCGAGCTGAAGGTCGAGATCGAAGGACGCGAGAAAACGCTCTATTCGATCTACCAGAAGATGCGCGACAAGCACCTGAGCTTTGCCCAGGTCAGCGACATCTTCGGCTTCCGCATCGTGGTGGCCGATCTGCCGCACTGCTATTTGTCGCTGGGCGTGCTGCACCAGCTCTACAAGCCGCAGCCGGGCCGGTTCAAGGACTACATTGCCATCCCCAAGCCGAACGGCTACCAGTCGCTGCACACCACCCTGGTCAGCCCGCTGGGCACGGCGGTGGAGTTCCAGATTCGCACCGAGGCGATGCACATGGTGGCCGAAAAGGGCGTGGCCGCCCATTGGCTGTACAAGAATCACGCCAAAGCCAAGGGCACGCAGCAACTGGGCTCGCGCTGGCTGCAATCGTTGATCGACATCCAGGACGAAACGCGCGACGCCAACGAGTTCCTGGAACATGTGCGCATCGACCTGTTCCCCGACGCCGTCTACGTTTTCACCCCGAAGTCCAAGATCATGGCGCTGCCCAAGGGGGCCACGCCGGTCGACTTTGCCTACGCCATCCATTCCGATGTGGGCGACCATTGCGTGGCCGCCAAGATCAACGGCGAGCCGGTGCCCCTGCGCACCGAACTGCACAGCGGCGATGTGATCGAAATCATCAGCGCGGCCGGTGCCCGGCCCAACCCGGCCTGGTTGAGTTTTGTGCGCACCGGGCGGGCGCGCTCGAAGATTCGCCATTTCCTGAAAAATATGGAGCAAGACGAGTCGCGCGATCTGGGCGAAAAAATGCTCTCGCAAGCGCTGCGCGCCGAAGGTCTGGCACTGCCCAGCCTCGACGACGAGGACAACGAAGCCGCCATGCTGTGGCAACAACTGGCGCGCTGGGCCGGCAACCGCCATGTGGACGAGTTGCTGGTCGAAATTGGCTTGGGCCGCAAGATTGCCACCATCGTGGCCAAAAAGCTGGCCCGCATGCTGGCCGAACAGGGGCAAAAGCCCGACGCTGTGATGTTGACGATGGGCCGCTTTGCAGCCGCCGAGTCGCCGGCCCAGGGTCAGGTCACGCTGGACGGCAGCGAAGGTGCCTCCGTGCAGTTGGCGACCTGCTGCCGACCGATTCCCGGTGACGAGATCAAAGGCTATCTGGGCCGCGGCGAAGGCCTGTTGGTGCACACGGCGGAATGCCAGATCGGCAGGAAGCTACTCCAGCGCGACGCCGACCATTGGATTGCCGTGCACTGGGCTGAGGAGCTGACGCGCCCGTTCGAAGCCGCCATTGCCCTGATGTTGAACAACGGCAAGGGTGTGTTGGCGCAAGTCGCCTCGGCGGTCAGTGCGGCGGAGGCCGACATCACGCACATCTCGATGAGCGATGAATCGCAACACCAGGAAACCGCCGAGATGAATTTGCTGATTTCGGTCCGCGACCGGCTGCACTTGGCCGATGTGCTGCGCACGCTGAAGCGCTCACCCGCCGTGCTGAAGGTCTGGCGCGTCAAGCCTTAGTCCGCGTCTTCAGGAGGCTGTTTTCGGGGCTGGATAGCGCACTTCCAGCACCTCGATCTGCTCGATGCCGCCGGGCGTCATCAACTGCAACTGATCGCCCTCACGGCTTTTCAGCAGGATGCGGGCGATCGGGGCAATCCATGACACCTCACCAGCCAAGCTGTCCGATTCGTCGATGCCCTTGATGGTGATGGTCCGCTCTTCACCCTTGGCATTCGAGTAAGTCACCATCGCGCCGAAAAAGACCTGGTCGCGGCCATAGTGGATGCTTGGGTCGGCCACCTCGGCGATGTCCAGTCGTTTGGTCAAGAAGCGCAAGCGGCGGTCGATCTCGCGCAGCCGCTTCTTGCCGTACAAATAATCGCCGTTTTCGGAGCGGTCGCCATTCTTGGCCGCCCAGGAAACGATCTCGACGATCTTGGGCCGCTCCTCGTCCAGCAAGGTCATGAACTCGGCGCGCAACCGGGCATAGCCCTCGGGCGTCATGTAGTTGCGTGTCCCTGCGGGCAAGGCCGGCAGGGCCAAGCCCTCGCCGTCGTCATCCTGATCGCCGTCTGCGTCGCTCTCTTTGGTGAATGCCTTGCTCATGCGTGTATTGTCCAGCCACCAGGCCATTCAAGAGATCTGCATGACGAACGAGACAAATTCCGGCCCGCTGCAAGGCTTGCGGGTGATCGAGATGGCCGGCATCGGACCGGGCCCTTTTTGCGGCATGTTGCTGGCCGATATGGGTGCCGACGTGATCGTGGTGGAACGACCCGCCGCGCTGCGCACGCTGGGCTCTGGCGAGGCGATGAACCGGGGCAAGCGCTCGATCTGCCTGGACCTGAAAACTCCGCTGGGCCAGCAGGCGATGCAAAGCCTGATCAACAGTGCGGATGCGCTGATCGAGGGTTACCGGCCCGGCGTGATGGAGCGCTTGGGGCT
>JBIIVZ010000392.1:0-3252 GCA_044339175.1 Roseateles sp. | reverse complement strand
CGGCATGATTGCGGCGGCGGCTGGCCGCTTGGCGCGCATCATCGATCGCGCCCGCCTGCTCGAGTCGCGCCTCGAAGCGGGCGTCGCAGAAGAATCGCGTGCCGCCAAGATGTATGCCGAGCTGAGTAACCTGAGGTTTCGCGGCTGGTTGGTCAACAGCTGCATCGCGTTGCTGACTTGCTGCTCGATGCTGATCGGCATCACCATCATCTTGCTGTTCCTGGGCGAGACCAGCGATGTGCCGACCTTGCGCATCGCCACCGTTTGCTTCCTCGCCGGCGTGGTCAGTTTTTTGCTGGCGCTGCTGTGCTTTTTGGCGGAAACGCTGTTGGCGACCCGAACCTTGCAGTTCGCCAAATTGCCTCTGACGCTACCGCCGGGCAGCTGACACGACAATGCCGGCACCGATCAACAGAAAAGCGACGCCGTGATACCACTGTGGCCATTCGCCCAGCATGGCGGCTGACATCAGAGCGGCGAAGACCGGTGTCAGGTTGCCGAAGAAGGCGGCCATGGCCGGCCCGGCTTCGGCCACACCCAGTCCCCAGCAGCGGTAGGCGATCAGCGACGGCCCCACGGCCACATAGATCAACGCCAGCGCCAAGCCCGGCCCCCAGTGGATGGCCTGCACGCTGGGTGTCAGCTGTTCGAGCCCGGCCATGCTGCCGGCAAACAGCAGGCCGAAGACCAATTGCGCCATCAGCAGTTCGGCCCAGTCCCAGGCCGGGCGGGCACTGCCTTGCATCGACGCTGGTGGCCGAGCCAGCAACCAGCTGTAAAGCGACCAGCAAAAAATCGCCAGCAGCATCAGCAGGTCGCCGATGACGAATTGCACTTGCGCCAGCGCCGACAAATGGCCGCGCGCGATCACGAACGCGACGCCGAGCAGGGATAAGGCCGCGCCGAGCAACTGCTGCCGGGTCGGACGCACTCGGTACAGCGCAGCCCCCACCGCCAGCATCCAGACCGGCAGGCTGGCTGCAATCAGCGTCACATTGAGCACGCTGGAGCTGTGCAACGCCTGATATTGCAGCGCGTTGTAGCAACCGATACCCAAAAACCCGGCCAGCGCGAAGTAGCGCCAGCGTTGCAGCAGCGGGCCCGGGTTGGCCAACAAGCGCCGGGCGAAGGGCAGCAGCAGCAGCACCGCCAAGCCCCAGCGCAGCGCGTTCAAGGCCAGCGGCGGCACGCTGTCCACCATCAAGCGGCCCACCACGGCGTTGCCCGCCCACAACAGCGGCGGCAGCGTCAGCAACAGGGTCAGTCGGGGAGTGAGGTTCATGCGGGCCTGGGGTGATCGCCCTTGCCACCAGGGTGACAAGCAAGTGAGGGCAAAGACTGGCAGAGTAGCGCACTTCTTTCAGCATTTTTTTCAGCACTTTCCTCAGCTCTTCAGGAGACAGCAAATGAGCAGCCACGAAAAAGCGATTCAGATCGAACAGGCCGGTGGGCCGGAAATGATGCACCTGGTGGACGTCGAGGTTGGCGAGCCCGGCCCGGGCGAGGTGCGCATCCGCCACCAAGCCTGCGGGCTCAACTACATCGACATCTACCAACGCAACGGCGTTTATGCGCTGCCGCTGCCGCTGCGACTGGGCATGGAGGGCTCAGGCCTGATCGAGGCCGTGGGCGCGGGCGTGACGCATCTGAGCGTGGGCGACCGTGCCGCCTATGCCTCGCAGCCACCCGGTGCCTATTGCACCGCGCGCGTGCTGCCGGCGCGCGCGGTGGTGCGCCTGCCTGACGATATTTCCTTCGAGACCGGCGCGGCGATGATGTTGAAGGGCTTGACCGCTCAATACCTGCTGCGCCGCACCTTGCCGCAGGGCGGCCTGAATGCCGGCGACTTTGTGCTCTTTCATGCCGCGGCAGGTGGTGTGGGTTTGATCGCCTGCCAGTGGGCCAAAGCGCTGGGCCTGCAGTTGATCGGCACGGCCGGCACGGACGAGAAATGCGCGCTGGCGCTGGCGGCCGGGGCCAGCCATGTGATCAATTACCGCACTGAGGATTTCGCCGCCCGGGTGCGCGACATCACCGGCGGCCGTGGCGTCAAGGTGGTCTACGACTCGGTCGGGGCCGACACCTGGGAAGGTTCGTTGAACTGCCTGGCACCGTTCGGCCTGCTCGCCAGCTTCGGCAATGCCTCCGGCATGGCACCGCCGCTGAACCTGGGCACGCTGGCGGCGAAGGGTTCGCTCTACGTGACCCGGCCGACCCTGTTCACCCATCTGGCTACGCGCGAAAGCAGCCAAGCGATGGCCGACGAGCTGTTTGCCGTGGTGCAAAGCGGCGTGGTCAAAATCCACATCGAGCAGCGCTACCCGCTCGCCGAGGTGGCCCAAGCGCACCGGGATATGGAGGCACGCAAGACGGTCGGGTGCGGGATCTTGCTGGTGTGATTTAGATCGGATTCGGCTCGCGCAGCAAGGCCACCTCGAAGCTGAAGCAAGAGCCGCTGCCGGGCTCACTTTCCACCCGCACTTGGCCGCCCATCAGGGTGACCAAGCGCTGCACGATGGTCAGCCCCAAGCCGGTGCCGCCGTAGCGGCGGGTGATGCTGCCATCGGCCTGGGTGAAGGGCTCGAAGATCTGCTGGATCTGCTCGTTCGTCATGCCGATGCCGGTGTCATGCACCAAAAAGCGCAAGCGCAGCATCTCTGCCGCGGCCGTGTCTTGGCTGGAGGCTTCGTCTTCCACCCGCTGCACTTCGACCCGCACCTCGCCTTTGGCGGTGAACTTCAGGGCGTTGCCGACCAAATTCACCAGCACTTGGCGCAAGCGCAGGGCGTCGCCACGGGCATGTTGCGGCACACCGGGCTGCACCTTGGCATTCAACTGCAGGCCTTTCTCATGCGCTTGCAGCAGCAGCGGGTGCAGCGCCTCGCGCAGGCAGTCATGCAGGGAGAACGGGGCTTGCTCGATGACGACGCGGCCGGCCTCGATCTTGGCGACGTCGAGCAGGTCGTTGATGATGACCATCAGCCCTTTGGCCGAGTTGTGAGCCAGTTCGATGAATTTGCGCTGGCGCTCGCTCAGCTCGGTCTGCAAGACCAACTCGGTCAGGCCCAGCACACCATTCATCGGCGTGCGGATCTCGTGGCTCATATTCGCCAAAAAGCTGCTTTTGGCCTGGCTGGCGGCTTCGGCCACTTCGCGCGCCGCTTGCAGCGCGGACTGGCTGGCCTTCAGGTCTGCAATGTCGCGCGCATTCAACAGCAGCACTTGCTCGCCGCTCACCGGGTCACGCATCGG
>JBIIVZ010000391.1:0-3258 GCA_044339175.1 Roseateles sp. | reverse complement strand
CGGCGGGCCGCCTTCGCGTCCTTCAGTTCGAGCTGGCAATTGGCCATGGCCAGCAAGGCTTCACCGGCGCGCGGATGGGCCGGGTTGGCCGAGATGAAGGCCTTGAAGGTGGCAATCGCGTCTTTGTAGTCGCGCTTGCCGTATTGCGCATTGCCAAGCCAGAAACGGGCCGAATCGCTGTAACCGCTGGCCGGGAACCGGCGTGCAAAGCTGGTCAGCGCATTCGCGGCTTCGGCAAAGTCACCGCGCCGCACCAAGCCCATGGCCGCGTCATATTGACGCCGCTCTTCCGGCTCGACCTGGAACTCCTGCCCGTCCAGTGCCACCTTTTGGGGCTCCAGTGGCTTCAGCCGCGAGTCGAGCGATTGGGTCTGATCACCCAGCTTGCGCTGAGTTTCCGAGACCTCACGCGCCAGTTGCTCGTTCTGACCTCGCATTTTGGCCATCTCACCGCGCAAAGTCTCGATCTGGGCATTCAAGTCCAAGAGGCTGCGGCGCAACGGCCCCAACTGCTCCTGCACCTGTGCGCTGAGCTGCTCGTTGCGCAGACGCTGTGCGTCCTCGCTTTGCTGGATGCGGCCACGCAGGTCGAGAATGGCTTTGCGGGCCTCATCATCCTCGAACAAGGCTGCCTGAGCCGGCAGACTCAACAAGGCGCTGAGCACCCACAGCGCCGGCCAGCCGAAGCAAGAACGCGACAGCTTCATCTCACTTGTCCTTCAGCTCGACGCGGCGATTCTTGGCCCAAGCGGCCTCGTCGCTGCCTTGGACTGCCGGGCGCTCTTTGCCAAAGCTGACCGGCTCCACTTGCGCCGCGCCCACGCCCATCAGGCTCAACGATTTGGCTACTGCCTCGGCACGCTTCTGACCCAATGCCAGGTTGTACTCGCGGCCACCGCGCTCGTCGGTATGGCCTTCCAGGCTCAGTGCCAGCTTGCGATCGTTGGCCAAGCGCTTGGCATGGGTTTCGACCAAGCCGCGGTACTCGTCTTTGACCACATAGCTGTCAAAGTCGAACAAGACGATACGCTGGTTCGACACGGCCGCCGTCAGCTGCGCGCCCAGATCCACCGTCTTCACGGTGGACTCGGCCATCGGTGCGGTGTTCGCATTGCTGCCTGTCCCCGAGGTCGCGGCCGCGACCGGGCGCGTTTCAACCGGTGGCGGCTCGTCCAGCTTGACGGCCGAGCTGCAGCCCGCCAAGGCGGCGGCAGTTAACAGGGAAATTGCGTAGCGTGTCAAATTCATTCGATTCACTCCAACAGTTGTATCGGTCTTCGGTTTTTGAATTGCCACCGAACGTTCCAGGTGGCTTCCGCCCTGATTGTCCAACATGCCTCAGCGCAAGCGAGATGCGGCGGCTCGCTTAGCGCACCGCCATCGCGCTTGAACGACCGGCTACCTGCCAAAAGGGCCCCAAGTGGGCTCACGCACATCGGCCAGGGTCGAGATCAATTTGGCCTTGATCTTGCCGTCCAGCGTGCTCGTCATCAAGACGTCACGCCCACCGGTCCGCGTGGCGTAAACCAGCAACCGCCCATTCGGCGAAAAGCTTGGACTTTCGTCATCGCTGGTATCGCTGATTTGTTGCACCACACCGCTGGTCAGGTCCATCAGGCAGAGCCGGAAGGTGCCGCCGTTGACACGCATGATGAAGGCCATCGTCTTGCCGTCCGGGCTGATCGCCGGGCTGATGCTGTAGGCAGAGTTGAAGGTCAAGCGCTCGGCCGCACCGCCGGTCACGGCCATGCGGTAAATCTGTGGGCTGCCGCCCCGGTCGCTGACGAAGTAGATCGAGCGGCCATCGGGCGCAAAAGTGGCCTCGGTGTCGATCGCCGAGCTCTGCGTCAAACGCTTCAAGCCGCTGCCGTCACGGTTCATCAAAAAGAGCTGCGAGCCGCCGTCGCGTGACAAGGTCAGCACCAATTGCAGACCGTCCGGTGAAAACGCCGGTGCGCTGTTGGTGCCGCGGAAGTCCGCCAGCATGCGGCGGCGGCCGGTGGTGATGTCTTGCACCCAGACCACCGCCTTGCGGGTTTCGAACGACACATAAGCCAGCTCACGCCCATTCGGCGACCAGCTCGGCGAGATGATCGGGTCGGGGCTTGACAGCGCAATCTGGCCGCCTTCGCCGTCGGCATCGGCAATGCGCAGACTGTAACGACCACCTACCTTGGTCACATAGGCCATGCGGGTGGCGAACACGCCGCGCTCGCCGGTCAGCTTTTGGTAGATCGTGTCGGCGATCCGGTGCGCGCCCAAACGCACATCCTCAGGGGTGACGACGTTCGACTCGCCGCCCAGGTCCTGCCCCTTCACCACGTCCCAGAGCTTGTAGCGCAGATCAATGCGGCCATCGGCCAAGCGGGCAGCGGACCCGGCCGCCAGGGCGTCGGCACTGCGGCTGCGCCAATCGCTCCAAACCAGTGAACTGCCCTCGAAAAGCCCGCTGCCTGCGGCTGCGGCGTCAACGATGCGGAACTGCCCACTGCGCTCCAGGTCAGCACGGATGATGGCTGCCACCGCTTGGCCGCTGCGCGCTTCATCGCGGAAATCGGGCAGCGCAATCGGCAACTGCGTGCCCCCGACGCCAGATATTTCAACCCGGAATTGCGCCAAGGCCGGCCAACTCAAGGAGGCGGCCGCCGTGCCCAACAGGGTCCGACGGGACAACAAAGAGGAGGTAGAAGTCTGGTCAGGCATGCGCTTTATGGACGGGTACATGCAAGCCATTTTGCCTGACGCACGGCCGCGCGAAATTTCGGGCCAGTCAGCGCTAGGTTGATCGGTCGATTCAACGAGCCAATCAAAGCAGCACGATGTCGTAATGTTCGGTCAGATTCGCGGGTTCCGCCGACAGCGAAATCGGCTTGCCGATGAAGTCGGACAAGCCCGCCAAGTGCTGGCTTTCCTCATCCAGCAGCATCTCCACCACATTCGCCGCTGCCACGATACGGAACTCCTTCGGGCTGAACTGGCGCGCTTCACGCAGGATTTCTCGCATGATGTCGTAGCAGACCGTGCGCGCGGTTTTGACTTGGCCCCGTCCCTCGCAAGTCGGGCAGGGCTCGCACAACATGCGGGACAGCGATTCCCGAGTGCGCTTGCGCGTCATCTCCACCAAACCGAGTTGCGTGAACCCGCCGAGCGTGACCTTGGTGCGGTCCTTGCCGATCTGCTTGCGGAACTCGGTCAGCACGGCGGTCTTGTGCTCCTCGCGCGTCATGTCGATGAAATCGACAATGATGATGCCGCCCA
>JBIIVZ010000390.1:0-3262 GCA_044339175.1 Roseateles sp. | reverse complement strand
TTTTATGGCGATTACTGGGTGCTGGACCTGGACCGCGACTACCGCCAAGTGCTGATCGGCGAGCCCGGTCGCCGCTATGCCTGGGTGCTGTCGCGCGAACCAAAGATGGACGAAGCACAGTTGCAGCGCCTGCTCGACCGGGCAGCTGCTTTGGGATTCGACAAGTCAGCCTTCCTGCGCACTCCGCAGACCAAGCCGCTTGATTGATTGATTGATTGATTGAAGGGCGGCCGGCCGGCTCGGCGCAACTGTAGGGCGGGTCTGGACCCGCGATGGGCCTGGCCAACGACGCATTGTCAAGCGCGCAGCGGGCGTGGCAGCAGCCAGTTCAGGCGCACGCGCCCAGCGGGCGCTTCGATCCAACGGTAAAACGGCAGAGCGGCCAAGTTGCTCAGGCCCCAGGCCATCAACAGCGCCGCCACGCCAGCCCAGCCGCTGCTCAGCTCGTAGTCGGCAAACAGGGCGTTGATCAGCAAGCAGATCGGGAAATGCACCAGGAACAGCGAGTAGGACTGCGTGCCCAGGTGTGCCACCATCGCCGCCCTGCGGCCGGCGAGCAGCAGCGGCTGGCCGGCCAGATGACGCCGCTGCAGTGCGGCCAGCAGCAGCGCCGTCAGCAAGGCCAGGGCGATGCGCTCGCGGAAGTCGAACAGCAAGGCCACGACCACGACAGCGCTCAGCAAGGCCAGCCCCAAGCGCCGGTGCGGGCTCAAACCCAGCCAATGCACCAGCGCACCGAGGCCGTAGGCGGCAAAGAAATAGGGGGCCCAAGCGTCCAGTGCGGCGATCCGGTTGAAGACGAACAGCGAGGCCAGCGCCAACACCAGCACCAGCGCCGGGCCGACGAAACGCCGCACCGCGCGCGACAGCCGTGCAATGCGCGCACTGCGGGCCAGCCACAGCAGGCCCAGCAGCACCGCGAACAGCTGGAAATCCATCGCCACATACCAGGCACCGACGGTCAATGACTCCTGCCCCAGCACGCCGTGCAGCAACAGACCGTGAGCGATCAGCTGGGTTGCGCTGATGCTCTGTGGCACCAGCTCGGGCAACCAGGGTGCCACCAAGCCCGAGCAGATCAGCGTCAGCAGCACGGCGGCCATGAAGGGCAGGGCCAAGCGCAAATATCGCCGCCACAGCAGGACGGCCACGCCGCCGTCCAGCATTTGCCCGCGTGCCGACAACGCCCGTGCCGACAGAAAACCACCGACCACCAGAAACACCTGCACCGCCATGCGGCCGTATTGGTACAGCGCCGCCATCAACTGCGGTGCCAGCGCATGCACCGCGTCTGCCACCGGGCCGTAGGCCGACAAATGGTGGAGCACGATCAGCTGCGCCGCGAAGGCCTTCAGGGCGTCGACGTGCAGCAGGCGTGAATTTTTGAAGCTGTTGGCGCTCATGGGCAATGCACCGGGCGGGCGTGTTGGTGTGTTGGCACGCGCCGACCTGGTTCAATTTTTACGTTAGGTTTGGGGTGGCCATGCCGTCGCCAAAGCGGTGCAGGAGCCGGCCGGATTCGCTTGCGCGCTGGACGACATGCGCAAACGACTGATCCGAATAAACCCTAGAGTGTAAGGTCGCAGTCGGCTTTGTTGTCGGAGCGAGCGTTTGGCGGCTGCACGCGGGTCACGACCCGCCCTACAGGAGCTGCTGATCATTTAGCCAATAATCCGCTCTGCTGAGCCTGTCGAAGGACTTTCCCCCAGTTTCGACAACCGTTCGACAAGCTCAAGGCTTGCGCGAGAAGATGCTGCCTAGCCAGCCCAGATACCAGCTCAGCAAACGCCGCCACAAGCCTGGCGTGGCCGCTGGCTCGGCCACTTCAACCGGTGCCGCGCCGTAGCGCTCTTGCAGGGCGGTATTGAAGGCGGCAAAGAAGTCGCCGGCCATCTTTTGCGCCGCCATATCGACCAGGCGCGAGCCGATCTGCGCGATCTTGCCACCGACGCTGGCGCTGACCTCGTAGTGCAACAGCGTTTGGTGTGGCCCCTGCGCTTCGAGCCGCACCTGGGCGGTGCCCTTGCCGTGGCCCGCCATGCCGCCCGAGCCTTCGAAGGCGAGCTGGTAGCTGCTGGGCGGCTGCAGGTCGGACAACCTCAACTTGCCCTTGAACTTGGCCTTGACCGGGCCGATCGCTACCGTCAGCAGCGCCTCGAACTCGTTCTCGGCCACCACCGTCAGCGACTCGCAGCCGTGGATGGACGACTTCAGCAGCTCGGCGTCGTTCAGCGCGCCCCAAGCCTGGGCTTGCGAGACGGGCAGGATTTCTTGTCCGGTCAGTTGCATATCAATTCTTTTTATTAAGTAGAGCCGCCAGCTGTTCCAGGCTGGCCAGATTGTGAACCGGCAGATGGCGGCTGACCTCGGGCAGCAGGGCGCGCACGCCGGCGGCACGAGGCTCGAAGCCGTCAAAGCGCAGCAAGGGGTTGAGCCAGATCAGCCGGCGGCAGCTCAGGCGCAGGCGCTGGGCCTCGAAGGCCAGCGCACGGCATTCGGGGTCGGCCTCGCTGCCTTGCTCCAGGCCGTCGGTGACCAGCAGCACGGTGGCGTCGCTGCTCAACACGCGGCGCGCCCAGTGCTGGTTGAAGTCATGCAGGCAGGCGCTGATGCGGGTGCCGCCCGACCAATCGGCCACCCGCTGCGACACCGCATGCACCGCCAGATCGGCGTCGCGCTGTTGCAGCAAGCGGGTGATCGGCGTCAAACGAGTGCCGAAGACAAAACTGCTGACGCGCGGTGCGTAGCGCTTGTCGCGCGGGTTGGCCAGGCTGTGGGCGAAGTGCAGCAGCATGCGGGAATAGCGGTTCATCGAGCCCGAAATATCGGCCAGCAGAATCAGCGCAGGCACCCGCTGGCGGCGCTGCTGATGGGCCAGCGCGGCGGTCTCGTGGCGGCCCTGTGCGCGCAGCGAGGCGCGCCAATCGATGCGGCCTTGCGGCTTTGCCGTCCAGCGCCGCGTCGGTCTGAGTTCGAAAAACGGGGTGATCTGGGCCAGCAGTTGCCGGGCTTGCGCCCATTCCTCGTGGCTCATCGTCTCAAAGTCGCGCTGGCGCAACAACTCGCTCGGGCTGAAGCTCAATTGCGCGTCGATGTCGAGCTGTTGTTCGGGCGGCTGGGTTGGCGCGGACGGCGGCGCATGCGGAAACAGCGCTTGCGCCAAGCGCCGGTTTTCGGGCGGCGGCGGCCGGCCGGCCTTGGCTTGCGCTTGCGGCAACAGCATGGCCATGGCGCGGCCGAGCAGATCCGGGTCGCGCCAGAA
>JBIIVZ010000389.1:0-3286 GCA_044339175.1 Roseateles sp. | reverse complement strand
CTGCTGAGTGGCCGACGATACAAACACATCTGCAATGGTTGCTGCAGAAACCGAGAAAAACAACATGACGCGCAAGCCTTTCAACGTTGAAGCCCTGTGGCAACTGGAGCGCGTCGGCGCACCGAGTTTGTCGCCCGATGGCAAACAAGCTGTCGCCAGCGTCAGCCGCTATTCGATGGACAAGAACAGTGGCCAGTCCAGCCTGTACTTGTTGGCTGCAGAAGGCGCAGAAGGCGGCCACGTCAGGCAACTGACCAGCGCGGGCGATAAAGACGGCCAGCCGCAGTGGAGCCCGCGCGGTGACCAGATTGCCTTCACCGCCCGCCGCGAGCAAGAAGGCGTGAAGGATGAAGAAGCCCAGCTGTACCTGATCGCACCGGACGGAGGCGAGGCACGCCGCTGCGGGTCCGCAGGCTCAAACGCGGGCGCGGGCATTGCCACCGGTGTGGCGGCGTTCAAATGGTTCCCCGATGGCCGGCGCATCGCCTTTGTGTCCTGGGTCTGGCCCGCACTGAAAGGTGCGGCCGCACAGGCCAAGGCCTTGAAGGAGTTCAAAGCCCGCAAGGAGACCGGCTATGTCACGGACGAAGCGGTCTACCGCTACTGGGACCACCACATTCCGATGGGCCGGGTGGCGCATCTGTGCGTGCTCGACACGGTGACCGGCAAGACGCAAGACTTGTTTGAAGGCACGGACTTCGAGCTGACCCGCGCCGACCCGGACGCCCACTGTTTCGACATCTCGCCGGACGGCCGCCGCCTCGTCTTCGCCTGCGACCCCGCCGCCGAGAAGCGCCTGGACAACCGCTTTGCGCTGGGCGAAATTGAAATCAAGAGCGGCCACATCCGCACGCTGCTGCAAGACAAAGACTGGGACTGCCAAGCGCCGCGCTACAGCCACGGCGGGCAACACCTGGCCTTTCTGGCCAGCCACCACGGATTCAAGCACACGATGCCGGCGCAACTGGCGGTGCTGGACACGCAAGGCCAGTGGGCCGTGCTGTCCGGCGACTGGGATCATGAGGTCACCGCGCCGCTGGTCTGGGCCGAGGACGATCTGGGGCTGATGTTCGGCGCGGAAGAAAAAGGCCGACGCCACCTGTGGCATTTCGACCTGGCCGGACGCGCAGCGCGGATGCTCTTCGAGGGCGGCAACGCCACCAGTTTTGCCGCAGCGGCCGGTGTTGTCGTCGTCAACCATGACAGCGTGCTGCATCCGCCGCGCTTGTCTGTGCTGTCCGGTGATCAAGCTGCTGGGCAATCCAAACGCATCGAAACCTTCAACGACGAGTTGCTGAGTCACTACAGCGTCTCCCGGCATGAGGAGGTTTTCATCAAGGGCGCGCAGGACGAACAGGTGCAGATGTGGCTGGTCTACCCCCCCGACTTTGATCCCAAGAAGAAATACCCGTTGATGCACTTGATCCACGGCGGCCCCCACACCGCCTTTGGCGACAGCTGGCATTGGCGCTGGAACCATCAGGCGTTTGCGGCTGAAGGCTATGTGCTGGCCTGCGTCAATTACCACGGCTCATCGAGCTTCGGCCACGCGTTTCTCGATTCCATCACCCATCGCTGGGGCGAACTGGAGTTGCAGGACATTGAAGCCGGCACCGATTGGCTGTTGAAAAAGCCTTGGATCGACAAAAAACGCGTCTTCGCCACCGGCGGCAGCTACGGCGGCTACATGGTGGCCTGGATGAACGGTCACGTGCCGGCCGGCCGCTACCAAGCCTATGTCTGCCATGCCGGTTGCTTCGACTGGCAGGCGATGTTTGCCGACGACGCCTACACCTGGCACGCCAAAGAATTGGGAGCCTGGTACTGGGACGATCCGGCCAAGATCGCCGCCCAAAGCCCGCACAGCTTTGCCCAGCACATGACGACCCCGACGCTGGTGATCCACGGCGCACAGGACTACCGCGTGCCCGATGCGCAGGGCCTGGCCTACTACAACACCCTGAAAGCACGCGGCGTCGATGCCCGCCTGCTCTGGTATCCGGACGAAAACCACTGGATCCTGAAACCCCAGAACAGCAGGCTTTGGTACAGCGAGTTCTTTGCCTGGCTGAAGCGGCACGATCCCAAAGCCTGAGAGAGGCGGCTGCTAAACGTGGTCTCAGTGTCCAGCCGGCTCCTCGATACCAAGCCGGGTGCGGCGGGCGGTGCCGGTGGACACGGCGGCTTTGGCGGCGTCGAGTTCCGAGCCTCCTGACTCAGGGATGAAACACCACGGCGCGATTGGTGGCGTCCGTCCACACTTGGCGGATCGCCTGGGGTGACAGGAGGGTCTCGAAGTGCCCTTCCAGCCCACCTACCGATGAGAACAGCTCGGGATGCACCAAATAGAGTGCGGCCATCGGATCCCACATCAGCGCTTGCCGCAACCACCTGGCCGATCCCTTGCCGGATCAGCGGGCTGTAGCCGACAAAGCTGGAGTACGGCCCGAGCAGCAGCACATCGACCTGCTGACAGCCTGCGAGCGCGTCCTACACCTGCTGCCCGTTGAACGCGCCGGCCGGCATTTGAAGCGGCAGCTGGGGCGGCAACTCCGGCAGACCCAGCCCCAGGCCGCGCTGCATCATGCGGCGCGAGTCGGGCAGAAAGTGGCCCCATTACCGATCGATCACCGCCTCCGACACCTGGGTGGCGGCACCAATGATCACCGGCAACTGGCGTTGCTGGGGCTCGGCGATCAGGTGTGCCAGTGCGGCAGCACCGATGTCGGCCTTGACCACACCTTCGGTGACCACGATGGCAGCCACATGGCGCTCGCCGATCACCAGCGGGATGGCCATCAAGTCGTCGAGATCGAAGTCGGTGTCGGTGTCGGTGTCGATCAACGTGCAGGACGCAATCTGCGGCGCGGCGGCTGGCGCGGCCGGGGCGGCATGACCGAGGCTGCCGACCAGGGCCATGCCCAGTGCCACTGCGCATCGCAGCAGAGTAGCGGGCTGAAAAGTAGGAAAAGCGGTATTCGACATGCCCGCATGTGTCCAGCTTTGCCGGGCCGTGCCGGTATCCTTTTTTTAAGATTTGACGCGGATTTCTCAACACTCAGGACCGGGCTGCAGACACCGCCAAGCGCAGGGCCTGAGCGCTCTTGATCTCATTTGCCACAGTTGCCACATTCGCCACGCTGGGGCGCTCGATGTCCGCCATTGACTAAAACTCTCCACCGCCTTTGTTTGAACTGTCCCGGCGCAGCTTCATCCGCCTGGCCGGCGCTGCCGGTGTGCTGTTGGTGCAGTACCGCTTGGCCGCCGCTGCCGTGCCACCGGCCGC
>JBIIVZ010000035.1:0-11558 GCA_044339175.1 Roseateles sp. | reverse complement strand
CTACTCGCCCTTGACCAAGGCACCTCCAGCTCACGCAGCATCATCTTTGACGCGGCGGGCCAAATCGTGGCGTCGGCGCAGCGCGAGTTCCGGCAGATCTTTCCGCAGCCCGGTTGGGTCGAGCATGACGCGCTGGAAATCTGGCACAGCCAGCTCGCCACCGCCCACGAGGTGCTGGCCAAAGCCGGCTTGCGGGCTGGCGACATCAAGGCCCTGGGCATCACCAACCAGCGCGAAACCACGGTGGTGTGGAACCGCCAGACCGGCCTGCCGATCCACCCGGCCATCGTCTGGCAAGACCGGCGCGCCGAGCCGACCTGTGCCGACCTGCGTGCGCAAGGCCTGACCCCGCTGGTGCAGCAGAAAACCGGCCTGGTCATCGACGCCTATTTTTCCGCCACCAAGTTGAAGTGGATTCTTGACCAGGTGCCCGGCGCGCGTGCTCAGGCTGAGCGCGGTGAACTGGCCTTCGGCACGGTCGATTCCTGGCTGGTCTGGCGCTTGACGAACGGCCGCGTGCACGCCACCGATGTCAGCAACGCCGCCCGCACGATGCTGTTCAATGTGCACAGCAACGAGTGGGACGACGAGCTGCTGCAACTGCTGGACATTCCGCGCGAGCTATTGCCGACCGTGCACCCGTCGGCGTATCTGTTCGGCCATGCGGCGGCCGAACATCTGGGGGCCGAGATCGCCATCGGCGGCATCGCCGGCGACCAGCAATCGGCCCTGTTCGGCCAAGCCTGCTTCAAGGCCGGCATGGCCAAGAACACCTACGGCACCGGCTGCTTCATGCTGATGCACACCGGCGCGCAGTTTCAGACCTCGACCAACGGACTCATCACGACCAGCGCTGCGCAATCGACCGCCACGCCGGAATTCGCGCTCGAAGGCAGCGTCTTCATCGGCGGTGCCGTCGTGCAGTGGCTGCGCGACGGCTTGCAGGCTTTTGATGCCAGCAACGAGGTGGAAGGCCTGGCCGAAAGCGTGCCGGACGCCGGTGGCGTGATGTTCGTGCCCGCCTTCACCGGCCTGGGCGCACCGTACTGGAACGCCGAGGCGCGCGGTGCCATCGTCGGCCTGACGCGCGGCAGCACGGTCGCCCACATCGCCCGCGCCGCGCTGGAAAGCATTGCGTTCCAGAGCGCCGCGCTGCTGCAGGCGATGAGCCGCGACGCGGTGGCGGCCGGCGGTGCGCCGGTGTCCGAGTTGCGGGTGGACGGCGGCGCTTGCGTCAACAACCTGCTGATGCAGTTCCAGGCCGACCTGCTGGGCATCCCGGTCGTGCGTCCGCGCGTCATCGAAACCACGGCCTTGGGTGCCGCCTATCTGGCCGGCCTGTCCAGCGGCGTCTACCGCAGCCTCGACGATTTGAGCAGCCATTGGCGTGCCGAACGGGTGTTCCGCCCCACCATGCCTCGCGCCCGCGCGCAGGAGCTGATGGCCAACTGGGAGCGCGCGGTCAGGCAGGCTTGTGCGAGTTAGCGAGTTAATTTGCTGTTGCGGCGATGGGTGACGAGGCCGGCACCGCCAGCCCCTTGATCACGTCCTGCATCGCCTGCCGGTAGACCTCGGGCGCGTCGGCGTGCAGGCGGCTGTGCGAGCCGCCGGGGACCTCGATCCAGCGGACGCCGGGCCGTGCCGCGTCGCGCAGTCGTTGGCCCAGCTCGATCGGCACGGTTTTGTCGGCGCTACCGTGCATGATCAGCAACGGTGCGTCGACCCGGCCGATCTTGGCCAGGGAATCGAACTTCAGCGTGGTGATGGCCGCCCCGATGCGGCCCCAGAAGCCGGCCGTGGCCGCCACGTCGGGCAAGCTGGTGAAGGTGGACTCCAGCACCAGCGCGCCGTAGTCGCTCGGGTAATGCAAGCGGCTGGCCAGCGTGACGGCTGCCGCGCCGCCCATCGAATGACCAAAGATGACGCGCTGCCCGGCCACCGGTTGACGCCGCTTCAGCTCGGCCCAGGCGGTTTCCACATCGGCGGCAATCGTCGCCTCGGACGGGGTGATGACTGTGCTGTCGCCCCAGCCCCGGTAATCGACCGCCAGTACGGCAAAGCCTGCATTGCGCAGCGCCTCAATTTTGGGCAGGTTGTAGTAAAGGCTGCGCAGCGTGCCGTGCAGATAGAGCAGGGTAGGCGCATTCGGCTCCGGTTGCGGCAACCACCAGAGCGCCAGTTGTTCCGTCGCAGCGGGCGTGGCGGCCATGACGTCGATAGATGGCACCGCTGCGCCTGAGTTGGCGGCTGGCACCGCCACCAAAAAGCGCAAGTCCCCGGGCCGCAAGCCTGCCGTGTCGTTGCCGACGTATTGAGCCGGCCGGTCGGAGCTGGGGCGCAGCGCGGCCTGGCGTTCCTTGTCGCTCAGCCAAGCGCAGCCGCTCAAACTCAGGGTGAGCCCCACCAACCCCACCAGCGTGGTGCAGACCCGCAGCGGTTGCTGGTCTCGATTGAGCTTGCTCAATGGACTTCGGGTCTCGGCGACAATAAGGCGCATGAAATACCTTTCCAAACGGCCGCTGCGGGCCTTTGTTACGTCTTGTGCCGCCGCCGGCGCACTGTTGACCAGCTTGTTCGCCAGCGCTCAAGAGCAAGAAGACACCTCCCGTTTTAGCGGCCCCGGCCATTGGCGCGCGGTGGTGTCACCCTACACCCACCATTTCCATTACAGCGAAGAGCATCGCTACGTGTGGGCCATCGGTGCGGAACGCCAAGCGGACACCGGCTGGTTGGTCGGGGCATCCTACTTCAGCAACTCTTTTGGTCAGCCCAGCGGCTACGTTTACGCCGGTGAGCGCTACACCGGCCTGCTGCATCTCGCACCGCTGTACTTCCAGTGGACGGCCGGCATCCTCTATGGCTACAAAGGCCAGTACAAGGACAAAGTGCCGCTCAATTACGGCGGCTTTTCACCCGGTGCCGTGGTCTCGCTCGGCTGGCAGTTGGACCGCGAGTCGGGCATGCAGCTCAACTTGCTCGGCGATGCCGGGGTGATGGTTCAGTTTTCCCACGACTTCCATTGAGGTTGGACATTTTTCTAATGCGCGGCCGCCATGCGTCGTTGGCCGGATGCTCGTAATCCTCACGTACCTGAAGTACGTTCCGGTTCCTGCGCTCCGTCCGCCTAGCCTGACAGCCGCTCGCTACGAAAAACTCCCAACCTCCGAGCGCGCGCCCCGATCCATCGCGGGTCTCGACCCGCCCTACATGGCGGCTGCGCAGTAGAAAAGCTTTCACCCTCAATTTGCTGGTTCGCGCAGAAAGATCTCGACGCGGCGGTTGCGGGCCCGGCCGGCCTCGGTCGCGTTGTCGGCCACCGGTTCGCGCGAGCCGCGGCCGGCAATTTGCACATTGCGAGCCACCACACCGCGCGACACCAGATAGTCGCGCACGCTCTGTGCCCGGTTGACCGACAGCGGGTTGTTGATAGCGTCGGAACCGGTGCTGTCGGTGTGACCGACGATGTCGATCAGGCTGCGCGTGTCGCCGCGCGAATTGTTCGCGAACGGGTCGAGCACATTGCGCATGGCCGGTCGGATCGCGGCGCTGTTGGTGTCGAAGGACACGTCGTTCGGGATGTTCAGCTTCAGCTGGTCGTCGGCGGTGCGGCTGACTTCAACGCCGGTGCCGCGCGTCGCTTGCTCCAGCGCGGCGCGGCGATCTTCCTGGCGCTTCGACCAGACATTGCCACCCACCGCACCGAGGGCACCGCCCACCACCGCGCCAGTCCCGGCACTGCCGCCGGTGGCGGAACTCAGCACCGCGCCGACCAGCGCGCCGATGCCGGCACCCTGGGCCGTGCCCTGTTCCCGCGCGCTCATATTGGCGCAGCCGGCCATCAGCAGGGCAGCCGCCAACACAACGCTGACCTTGGCGCGCAACATCGTTCTTTCGTTCATGCTCAATTCCTTGAAATGGGCGCTGGCGGATGCCGTGCCATCAAGAGAGTTTGCACGCGCGGGACTACCCCTGTCCATCGGCGATTGAGCGTTGCCGGTGTCGGAGACCTCCTACCGGGGTGCCGGCAGGAGCAGCAAGCCACCTCGGTCAGTAGGCCAGGCCCAGCTTGTAAGCCCCCGTCGTGCCGGTGCTGCGCAGCACGCGAATGACCAGGTTGACGCCTGCCGTGCCGGAGTTGGTGATCTGCATCTGCTGCTGGCGACCTGCCACGCCAGGAATCATCAGCAACTGCTGGCCGCTGCTCAAATACACCGCCATGCCGAAGCCAGATGTGGCGCTGGTCGCCGTCAACGTCGCCGTCAGCTTCTTGCCTGCGGGCAGGGTGAACTTGAAATAGTCGGTGTCCGCAGTGGCGCTGATGGTGCCCGACACCAAGGCCGGCAGCGACGCCACTGATTGCGCCGCGCTCAGGCTGTCATTGACACCGGCGTCCGTCACCGGCAGCGTGCCTGTCACCGGCGCGGGAGTGGGCGCGGGGGCTGGCGTTGGCGCAGGCGCTGGAACCGGAGCGGGCGCGGGAGTCGGCTTTGGTGTCGGAGCGGGGGCGGGAGCTGGTGTCGGTGTCGGCGCGGTTGCTTTCGCGGCGATGGCCAGGGCCACGGCGGCGTTGGCGTCGACGATGCCGGCACCGCAGTTGCTGCAAGCGATGGCGAACGGGCGCGCGCTGGCTTTCAGCATCGTGCTGACTTGGTCTGGCGTCAGTTTGGCGTTGACCGAGAACATCAGCGCGGCCACACCGCTGACCACCGGCGTGGCCATCGACGTGCCCATCATCGAGCCGTAGCTGTCGGCACCGGGCGCGCTGGTGCCGGCGTTCCAGGTCGACAGGATGCCGCCGTCGCCGCTGTCGCCGCCCGGGGCCGACAGCGTCACTTTGCTGCCGAAATTGGAGTAGGAACTGCGGCCACCGGTCTTGCCGGTGGCCCCGACCGCAATCACCCCGACGCAGTTGGCCGGTGAGCTGTTGGCGGCGTCCATATTGCTGTTGCCGGCCGCCACCACCACCACGGCACCCTTGGCGCGGGCGCTGTTGATGGCGTTTTGCGTGGTGATGCCGCATGCACCGCCGCCGCCCAGCGACAGGTTGATCACCTTGGCCGGGTTGGGGTTGGCGAGGACGCCGGTCACTGTGCCGCCAGCGGCCCAGATGATGGCGTCTGAAATGTCCGAGCTGTAACCGCCGCAGCGGCCCAGCACGCGCAGCGGCAGCACTTTGGCAGCAAAGGCCACACCGGCCACGCCGATGCCATTGGCGCCGCTGGCTGCCGCAATACCGGCCACATGGGTGCCATGCCAGGAGCTTTTGCTGGCTGGCGAACCGGTGCCGCATTGATTGGCCAGCGTGCCGTCTCCAGGATCGGTGGCATCAGCATCGCGACTGTTGTTGTCGCCGGCATATTTGACATCGGTGATGAAGTCATAGCCGGGCAACAACTTTGCGGTCAAGTCCGCGTGAGGGCGTACGCCGGTGTCCAGCACCGCCACCGTCACGCCGCTGCCGGTGGCCTTGTCCCAGGCCGCCGGGGCGCGGATGCCACCGATGTTGTCAAACAAGCTCCACTGCTGGGCATACAGCTTGTCGTTGGGCAACAGCATCGGTTGATGCAAGCGGTCGGGCTCCACATAGTCGATGTTGCTGTCGCCATTGCGGAAATTGGCCGCCATCGCCAGAGCCTGGGCTTGGCTGAGATGACGGTTCATGCGGAACACCTGCGCGCCATTCGCCATCTGGCGGTGATGCTGGATTTGCACGCCTTGCCGGTTGGCCGCCACTTGAGCTGCCATCTGGGCTTGCGCAGTGGGGAAGGCACCGCTGCCGATGCGGTACTTGACGATCAAGCGGTCGGTGGTGGGTTCGGCCACCAGCAGGGTCATGCGCGGTACGGAGCTGCTGACGGCAGCGAAGGCCGGAGCGCCCAGCGCACAAAGCATGGCCGCCACGGCGACGGCTGTAAAACGGGGGGACTTTGAAGTCATGGTGAAAGCGCCTCGTGTGAATCGAGGCCAGCCCACGCGACAGGGCGAGCTGGCGGCCCCGCTGCCGTGGCGCTGCGCGCGCTGTAGGCCGGAAGCTTTGCGTCCCATGCTTTGGCATGGTTTGCGGAATTGAACTTCTTAAGAACCGATTAATTTTATCGTTCCGGGCTTGAGCGACGGGCCTGGCCCAGCCGTCAGACTCGCCGCTTCCGTGAATTTCTAGGCATTTCTTTCTTCATTGCTGCGGGCTGGCCTTGTAAATGCCGCAACGCCGAATGGTGCCCCGCCAGGATCACTCGACCTTGCCCAATGCCACCCGGTAGGCCTCCAGCCGGGCTTCGTAGTCTGCGGCGTCGCCGTAATCGAGAAAGCGGTTGTAGCGAGCGTGGGTGCCGAGCACCTTGTGTGCATGCTTGATCGGGCAGAAATACTGCTCGGTGCGCGCCAGGATTTCGCGCATATAGCCCATCAGGCCGTTGCCGTATTCGCAATAGGTGCAGTGGAACTTCTCGATGAAGTTCAGGTAGCTCAGGCTGTGGCGGTCGAAGACGATGTAGTCGCTGCGGCGCACCTTGGTGATGCCGTAAATGGGGAAGCAGGCCCATTGGTAAAAACTCACACACAAGTCCATCAAGGCCATCGGCACGACCATGCCGTAGATCAACGGGCCGGTCAGCAGGTTCTGCGGCCTGTCGGTCACCAGCCAGCGGAAGAAGTTCTTCTTCAGCTTGCGGTGCGCGGCACGGACCGAGCTTTCGAATTCCACCCGCTTACCCTTGATCTGGAAGAACATGCGGCTTTCCTGCTGATGGACCGCTTCGCGCAACTCGTCCTCCAGTGCGGCCATGCGGGCCAGTATTTGCGTGATGTTCTCGTTCATGGGGCTCCAGACTCGACGTGAGTTGGATATTGTGAGCGGGTCTTGCGTGGCGGCCCGCGCCGCAGCCATCAGAGGGTTTGCGGTTCTCGGTCCGGCATCGCCAAACAGGGTTCGGCCACCGCCATGCGCGCAAACACCTGAAAGTCGTCCGGTGTCATCGAGCGGCCGTAATACCAGCCCTGCGCCCAGTCGCAGCCTTCGCGGCGCAGCCAGGCGGCTTGCTGGGCGGTTTCCACGCCTTCGGCGATCACGTCCATTTGCAAGCTGCGCGCCAGCACGATGATGGTGCGGGCGATGGCCGCCACGCTGTCGTCGCTGCCCAGTTCCGACACGAAGCTGCGGTCGATCTTGAGCGTCTGTACCGGCAGGCGGCGCAAATAGGACAGCGAGGAATAGCCGGTGCCGAAGTCGTCGATGGCGACCCGCACGCCGCGCGCGTTCAACAGGCCCAGCAGGGCAATGGCGCTGTCCGCGTCTTCGAGCAGCAGGCTTTCGGTCACCTCCAGCTCCAGTGCGGTGGCCGGGCAGCCGGTCTGGGCCAGGACCGTATCGACCAAGTCGATGAAACCGGGTTGCCGCAGTTGACGGGCCGACACGTTCACCGCCACTTGCTGCGGCTTGCCCGCCACACCCTGCCAGTGCGCAGCCTGGGCGCAAGCGGTCTCCAGCACCCAGCGGCCGATGGCGATGATCAGCCCGGTTTCCTCGGCCAGCGGGATGAATTCGACCGGCGAGACCAGCCCACGCGTCGGGTGTTGCCAGCGCAGCAGCGCTTCGGCACCGATCAGGCCGCCGTCGGACAAGCGCACCTGGGGCTGATATTCAAGCCGGAACTGCCCCGCCTCGCAGGCGCTGCGCAGCGCATGCACCAGCTCAAAGCGGTGTTGCACCGCCTGCGTCAGCTCGGGCAGGTAGGCCTGCACGGTATTGCGCGCATGTGCCTTGGCCCGGCACATCGCCGCCTCGGCATTGCTGAGCAACTCATCCACCGTCGCACCGTCGTTCGGGAACTGCGCCAAGCCGATGCTGGCCCCCAAAATGAACGGCGCATGGCCCAGCACCGAGATCGGTTCGCGCATCGAGTCGATCAGTCGCTCGCCCAGCCGCAGCGCAATTTTCTCGCTCACCTGGCCCGTCAGCAGGATGACGAATTCATCGGCCCCGACGCGTGCCACCGAATCGCTGGCGCGCAGCAACCGGCTGAAGCGGGCCGCTGCCTCCTTCAACACCGCATCGCCCGCCGCATGACCGGCCATGTCGTTGACCTCGCGAAAGCCGTCCAGGTCGAGGTGGAGCACGGCCAGGCAGCTTTGGCCGCGCTGCGCAATGCTGATCTGCTGTGCCAGGCGGTCGCGCAGCAAAGCCAGGTTGGCCAGGCCGGTCAAGCTGTCGTGCAGCGACTGGCGCAGCAACTCAGCTTCGGTCTGCTTGATGCGCGAGATGTCGGTCAGCACCGCCAGGTAATGCGCTTCGCCCTGAGCCTCCGCCGCCGGCACGCAAACAATCGTGGCCCACAGCGGCAAACTGTCGCCGTTCTTGTGCCGCCCCAGCAGCTCTCCGCTCCACTTGCCCTTGCTCTCGACGGCGGACCAAAGCCGCTGCAACACCTCGGCGTCCTGCTCGCCCGTTTGCAAATAGCGTGGCACTTTGCCCAGCAGCTCTTCGCAAGTGAAACCGGTGATGGCGCACAGCGCCGGGTTGACGTCCTGGGCCAGCAGCTCGGTGTCCAGCACCATGATGCCTTCGCCGCAATGTTCGAACACGGTGACGGCGCGATGCAATTGCGTCATCGCCTGGCGCAGCGCGGTCACGTCGCGTGCCACCCCCACTTGGCCCAGGCAGTGTTGGCCATCGAACACATGGGTTTTGAGCACGTCGAGGCAGAGGCGCTCGCCGTTCGGTTGCGTCACCCAGCTGAGGGTGTGTTGGCTGGCCGAGGCGGTGTCGAGCGCCGCGCTCCAGTCGGGCGCTTGCGCCAGTTGTTCGTCCCGCTGGCCTTGCATTTGCGCTTCGATCAAGCCGGTGCAGCGCTCGAAAGCGGGGTTGCAGCCATCGTAGGCATCGTCCAGATCCTTGAAATAGACCGCATCGGGAATCGCGTTCAGCAGCGCGCGCAGTTGCTTGGCTTCGCGCCGCAATTGCCGCAGCTCGGCCCGCCGCCGGCGTTGCCCGAAGAGCCAGCCGGAGCCCAAGCCCAAGCTGCCCAGCAGGCCGAGCGCGGCCAGCCAGAACAGCGGGTGGTGCACATCAAAAATCAAGCTCATCGGCTACAGAACCCTATTTCCTCTCCAAGCGCCCGTCCGCGACGATGTGTGCGGTGCAGGCCGCGGAAGGCCCAATTCGTCAAACTCCGAGCCGCTAGAGTTAGCGGGGACTCGCTGTTTTTTGCTTAGACGGCAGTCTGGGGCTGAACTTGAGCTGAGTATTTATTTACAGGCTGCAGCCGAGGCGAGTTCCTTGCAGGATTGCACGCTTTGCGTCCAATTCGCCAGCCTCCAGCGCTCCGCCGATCAGGTGCACGCGCACGCCGGCGCTGCGCAGCGGCGCTTCCAGCTCGCGATTGGGCACCTGGCCGGCGCACAGCACGATGGTGTCGGCGGCGATCAACTGGGTGTCGCGGTGCTGCTCGCCGTAGCTGACCCACAGGCCTTCCGCGGTGATGGCTTCGTAGTTGACGTCGGCCAGCATCTCCACTTGTTTCATCTTCAGCGCCGCCCGGTGGATCCAGCCGGTCGTCTTGCCCAGGCCGCCGCCGAGTTTGCCGGCCTTGCGCTGCAGCAGCGTGATCGCACGCCGGGGCGGGCTGGGGGCCGGGCGCAGCAGGCCGGCGCGCACCTCGGCCGGGTCGCCCACACCCCATTCGCGCCGCCAAGCCGGAGCGTCCAGCGTCAAGGAATGGCCTGCTTCGAGCAAATACTCGGCCACATCGAAGCCGATGCCGCCCGCCCCGACGATGGCCACCCGCTGACCCACCGGGGCCTTGCGCGCCAGCACATCGAGGTAGGACAAGACCTTGCCGGCCAGCGCCGGGTCGTCCTGGCCCTTGATGCCGGGGTCGCGCGGTGTCACGCCGGTGGCCAGCAGCACGTCGTCGTAGGCCAGCAGGTCTTCGGTGGTGACGCGCCGATTCAGGTGCAGGTGCACACCGGTGACCTCGATCCGGCGGCCGAAGTAGCGCAGCGTCTCGGCAAATTCTTCTTTGCCGGGGATCTGCCGCGCCAGGTTGAACTGCCCACCGATCTCGGCCGCCGCGTCGAACAAATGCACCTCGTGGCCGCGCTCGGCCAAGGTGGTGGCCGCCGCCATGCCGGCCGGACCGGCACCGACGACCGCCACTTTCTTGCGTGCCTGCTGCGACTTGCCGATCGGGATGATGTTGATTTCTTGCTCGAACGCCGCTCTGGGGTTGACCAGGCAAGAGGAGATTTTTTGCGCAAAGGTGTGGTCGAGGCAGGCCTGGTTGCAAGCAATGCAGGTGTTGATTTCGTCGGCACGGTTCTCGCGCGCTTTTTTGACGAACTCCGGGTCGGCCAGAAACGGCCTGGCCATGCTGACCATGTCGGCCGAGCCTTCGGCCAGCAGGTTTTCGGCCACTTCCGGGGTGTTGATGCGGTTGCTGGTGATCAGCGGCGTGGTGATGCCTTCCAGCCGAAACTGGTCGCGCAACTTCTTGGTGACCCAGGCGAAGCCGGCGCGTGGCACCGAGGTGGCAATCGTCGGGATGCGCGCCTCGTGCCAACCGATGCCGGTGTTGATGAGGGTGGCACCAGCTTTGACGACGCCGCGCGCCAGTTGCAGCACCTCGTCCCAGCTGCTGCCGTTGGGGATCAGATCCAGCATCGACAGGCGATAGATGATGATGAAATCAGGGCCGACCGCGGCGCGAATACGGGTCAACACCTCCAGCGGCAAGCGCATGCGGTTCTCGTAACTGCCGCCCCAGCCGTCGCTGCGCTGGTTGGTGTGGGTGACCAGGAATTGGTTCAGAAAATAGCCCTCCGAGCCCATCACCTCGACCCCGTCGTAGCCGGCCTCGCGGGCCAGCTTGGCGCAGCGCACAAAGGCATTGATCTGGCGCTGGATGCCGCGCTCGCTCAGCTCGCGCGGCGTGAACGGCGAAATGGGCGACTGGATGCGCGACGGTGCGACGCAGAACGGCTGGTAGCCATAGCGCCCGGTGTGAAGGATTTGCAGCGCGATCTTGCCGCCCTCCGCATGCACCGCCCGCGTGATCACCTGATGGCGGCGTGCTGCGCCCGAGGTGGCCAGCGTGCCGGCAAAGGGCTTGGCCCAGCCCTCGATATTGGGGGCGTAGCCGCCCGTCACGATCAGCCCGACCTCGCCACGCGCGCGCTCGGCAAAGTAGACCGCCATGCGCTCGAAATGCTTGCGCCCGTCTTCCAGACCGGTGTGCATGCTGCCCATCAGCACGCGGTTTTTCAGCGTTGTGAAGCCCAGGTCCAGCGGTTCAAGCAAGTGCGGGTAGCTCATGGCGGCAGCCTATAAAAATCGGTGGCATCGATGGTAGCCGCCGCAGCAGCCACACAACTTCACCTCAGCGACATCTAACAACACCTCGGGACAAGTGCCAGCCATGCGCCAGGGCGCGTTTGAGGTGGATTTGACGCTGACTTGATCCACCGCATGACCGGCCCCTGTCGTTTCAAGCTCCGGTCATGGCTGTGCCGGATACTCTTGACCAAGCCCCATCGGCGGCTGGCTGGGCTTGTGCTCAAGCCGC
>JBIIVZ010000388.1:0-3309 GCA_044339175.1 Roseateles sp. | reverse complement strand
CGTGGCCCCGACGCCGCAAACCATCAGCTTTGCAGCGCTGGCCGATCAGGTCATCGGGGTGGCCGCACCGGCCTTGACGGCGACCTCGACCTCCGGCTTGCCCGTCACCTTCAGCGCCACCACGCCGACGGTCTGCACGGTCAGCGGCAGCGCCTTGACGCTGCTGGCGGCCGGCACCTGCAGCGTCACAGCGTCGCAAGTCGGCAACGCCAATACGGCAGCGGCAACGTCGGTGTCCCGCAGCTTCACGGTCACCGCAGCGCCGGTGGCAGCCGGCTCAGGCGGCGGCGGCGGTGCGTTTGGTGGCTTCTGGGTGCTGATGCTGGGCCTGGCCAGCTACTGCCTGCGCCGCCCGCGCGAGCCCTCGGCTTTGTACCGCAACACCCCGTAGGGCGGGTCTAGACCCGCGTCAGCCCCGCCGCAAGCCACCCGGCGTCGCGTCAAGCGCTGATCATCGGGCGCTGGCGGGCGCAGAGGCAACGGGCGCGCTGGCCGGTGCCCGTGGCGCAGCAGCAGCCGATGCGGCGGAGGCCACCGCTGCCGACGCTGAGCCCGCGGGGGCCGAAGCTGCCGCCTCCACCGGCGCGAACTGACAGACCTTGAAGCCGGCCGCCAGCGCGGCGTCCTTCAAGCCCATCAATTGGCTGCTCAACGCGCCATCAGCTTGCGGAAAAACCAGGTTGGTGCGCTTCATCGGCGCTTGCAATTGCAGCACGCGCAGGCCCTTCAATGAGCGTTTGTCGAAGGCGTCCAGCGCGGCTTCGGCGGCCTTTTCACTGCTGTGCTGGGTCAGCAGCAGCGTCGGCAGTTCGTCCGGTGGGCCTTTCAGAAATTCAAACTCGATCTTCAGCTTTTTGTAGGTTTCTTCCTTGCGGGCCTGGAAGTCACGGTTCGGCATCTTGATCGTTGCCACCGCCCAAACGCCGGCCAGCTCGCTGGTCTGGGCCTGCCAGGTGGTCGGTGCCACCCCGGCCTTCTCCAATGCAGCCTGAGCGGCCTGCAAGGCGGCGTCGCCGTCCAGCGGGCCCAGCGCCAAGCAGGTGCGCGACTGCAAGGCGGCCAACTCGGTTTCGCTCAGCAACTTGATGCGCTCGGGGTGCACTTGGCGGGCCATGCGCTCCGGCTCACGGTCGCCCCGGGCCTTGATACCGACCACCTCGTCGAGCCAACCCTGCGTCCAGCTGAAAAACACGAGGTTGAGCAACAACAATAGCAAAGCAAGGGCACGCAACATCGGCTCAAACCTCCGGGATAGATGCGCTCTGCGGCTGCAGGCGCAGACTGACCTCGCCGCCGCTGATGGTGTGCAGGCCTTGCGGGGTTTGCACCAGCAGCTCACCTTGCGCGTTGACGCCGCGAGCGATGCCGTCCAGCGCCCCGGCGGTGACGGCACGGCCCACGGTCAGGTCGCGCCGCTCGAAGGCCGGATGCCAGGCGGCAAAGCCGCTGTAGGAGAAGTTCAGCAGCGCTTGCGCCAGCGCCGGCACGATCAAGGCCAGCACCGTTGGCGCGGTCAGCTCGGGCTGGAGTTCGGTCAGGGCAGCAAAACCGGTGCTGAACGGCGAGTTTTGACCCTGCGGCGAGCCCTCGCCGATCAAGCCCGGCAGCTCGTTGATATTGAGCCCCACACCGACCACCGCCATGCGCTGCTGACCCGCAGCCACGGTTTCGATCAGGATGCCGCCCAGCTTGCGGCCGTCCAGCCACAGGTCATTCGGCCATTTCAGCCGCAGCCTCGGGCAGGCACCTGCGCCCAAGCTGGCGCTGGGTTCCAACGCTTCGGCAATGGCGCAACCGACAGCCAGCGACAGGCCGGACCAATCCTGCATGTCCAAGCACAGGCCGAGCGAAAACGTCAGCGAACTGCCAGGGCTGGAGAGCCAGGTCCGGCCCATGCGGCCGCGGCCATGGGTTTGATGCTCGGCCACCAGCAGGCAGGGCTGCAAATCGTCGGCCCGCTCGCCCGGCCCGTCGGAGGCCGCCCGTACCGCGCTGCGCACCCGCTCCAGCAGCACCGAGTTGGTCGATTCGCTGCGCGCCACCACCTCGACGCAAGCGCCGGGCAACAGCGACGACAGGTTTCGCCGCAGCACCTCGACCTGCCAATCCAGCTTTGCGGGCTCGGTCGCCGCCTCGTGGCCGGGCCCAGCAGGCTGCGTGGAGGGGATGGACGGGTTAGGCGGGACAGACGGGATAGGCATCAGGGCGCGCACTAGCGTTTGGGTGCCAGCATCGTGCCACGGCAGTCAGTGCTGCCGCAGTAGCAGGCAAACTCTTTCTTCAGTTTGGCGGTGTAGCGCTCGTCTATCGTCAAGCCGTAGTCGTAGAACAGTTCGTCGCCGGGGAAGATGTCTTGCAGCGCTTTGATGAAGACGCGGCCGTCCACTTCGTCGGTTTCGCAATTGGGCTCGCACGCATGGTTGATCCAGCGCGAGCTGTTGCCGCCGAATAGCGCGTCGATCACCCGCCCGTCCTCGATGTGGAAGTAAAAGGTATGGTGCGGCTGGGCCGGATCATGCGGGTGGCGGTCCATCGCCTCGTCCCAATCGATCAGCTCGCCGGTGTATTCGATGATCCGCTCGCCCGCCTCGATGGGAGCGACCGCATAGACTCCGCGCCCATGCACAGCAGAATTTCTCACTTGGATGCGCCGCCCCTTGCTGCCGGTCAGGCTGGGCGCAGGTACGGTTGGGGCGGCGAGGGTCTTTTTGCGTGCGGCTGACGTCATCGAGATTGTGGTTACATTGAATTTATGGGTGTGCGCGCCAGCGGGCGCGCACACGAGGCCGGATTGTAGGCAGAGCCCGAGAACTGAATAAAACAAACCATCATGAGCAAAACCCTGATCATTGCCGAGAAGCCTTCCGTGGCTCAGGACATCGTCCGCGCCCTGACGGCCAGTGCCGGCAAGTTCGACAAGCATGACGAATATTTCGAAAGCGATCAGTACGTGGTCAGCTCGGCCGTCGGCCACTTGGTTGAAATCAAGGCACCGGAGGAGTTCGACGTCAAGCGCGGCAAATGGAGCTTTGCCAACCTGCCGGTGATACCGCCGCACTTCGACCTGAACCCGATCGACAAGGTGAAGGGCCGCCTGAATGCCCTGGTCAAGCTGATCCGCCGCAAGGACGTGACGCAGTTGATCAACGCCTGCGACGCGGGCCGCGAGGGTGAGCTGATCTTCCGGCTGATCGTCCAGTACGCCGGCACGGCCAAGGCCGCCATCACCAAGCCGATCGAACGGCTGTGGCTGCAGTCGATGACGCCGCAGGCGATCCGCGACGGCTTCGAAAAGCTCAAGAGCGACGC
>JBIIVZ010000387.1:0-3312 GCA_044339175.1 Roseateles sp. | reverse complement strand
GCGGCACATGCAGGAGTGAATCAATGCGCCAAGCCACGGCGTGAAAAGCAAAGCAGAAATTCTTGGTTCACAGTGGCGCTGCAGTTGCCTAACCTGACGGTTTCCTTCCATCGATGCTGTCAGGCAGTCCTCCGCATGAAACTCTCTCGCCGCAATTTGTCCGCTCTGGCTGCCGCCGCTTTGCTGGGCACAGCCGGCTGGGCTCAAGCCCAGATCAGCCTGCTCAATGTGTCCTATGACCCGACGCGGGAGTTCTACCAGCAGTTCAATGCCGCCTTTGCCAAGCAGTGGAAAGCCAAGACCGGCGAAAGCATCAGCTTCAAACAGTCGCACGGTGGCTCGGGCAAGCAAGCACGCTCGGTGATCGACGGTCTGGAGGCCGATGTCGTCACGCTGGCACTGGCTTATGACATCGACGCCCTGCATGACCAAGCCAAGTTGCTGCCGGCGGACTGGCAAAAACGCCTTCCACACAACGCCAGCCCCTACACCTCGACCATCGTCTTTCTGGTCCGCAAGGGCAACCCGAAACACATCACCAACTGGCCCGACTTGGCCCGCGCCGGGGTCGGCGTGGTCACCCCAAACCCGAAGACCTCGGGCGGCGCACGCTGGAACTACCTGGCCGCCTGGGGCTATGCCTTGAAGCAGCCGGGCGGCACTGCGGATTCGGCCAAAGCCTTTGTCAAAAGCATCTATGCCAACGCCCGCGTGCTCGATTCTGGCGCGCGGGGTTCCACCACCACCTTTGTCGAGCGCGGTATCGGTGATGTCTTGATCGCTTGGGAAAACGAGGCCTATCTGGCCGTCAAGGAACTGGGCCCGGACAAGTTCGAGATCGTGACCCCCAGCTTGTCCATCCTGGCCGAGCCGCCGGTGGCCTTGGTCGACAAAGTGGTGGACAAGCGCGGGACGCGCAAGCAGGCGCAGGCTTATCTGGACTACCTGTACTCGCCCGAGGGCCAGGAGATTGCCGCCAAGAACTATTACCGGCCCCGCGACGCGACGGTGGCGGCCCGCCACGCCAAGCAATTCAGCGCGGTCAAGCTGTTCACCATCGACGACTTGTTCGGCGGCTGGCGCACCGCACAAAAAGTTCACTTCGACGACGGCGGCCAGTTCGACCAGCTCTACACGCCCGGCGGGCGTTGAGCAGAAGCCTGAGCGGCAGAAAGCGGCGATCGTTGTAGGGCGGGTCGTGACCCGCGTGTGGCCGACCGTGACACCCGTGTTGCGCCGGGCCGACTCAGGTCGACTCATATTGGCACTTCGCTGACCTTGCCGAAATCGCTCGCGGGTCTTGACCCGCCCTACGTGAAGAAATCGGCTGAAGCGGGTTTGTTGCTCACCCGCCTCAGCCGCATTGCCCCACATAGCCGCAAGCGGTGCAAAAGTCGCAACCATCCTTGTGGATCATCGTGTTGTTGCCGCATTCCGGGCAGGGTCGGCCGGCCATGACCTGAATGGTGTTGTCCACCGCAACTTTGGCGACCGGGGTTTGCAGCAGGCCCATTTCGACCAGCGGCATGCCTTGCTCGTCCAGCACGCCCAGCATGGCGTAACGGTGGATGATCAGCCGAGCCACATAGGCAACGGTGGACGGCCAGATCTGCTGGCGGCGCTCGCCCGACAGCGTCGGCACCGGTGCCATGAAGTGACCCAGCGGCTCGCCGACGTTGAGCAATTTGCGCAGCTTCATGCCGATCCAGGCCGGGTCCAGCACCCGCATGTCCAGGCTCAGCAAACGCGCCATGCCGTCCAGTGCCTTCGGGTAGTTGCCTGAAAAGCCCATCGCGCAGGGCCGAGTCACCATCCCGCCCTCCGGCTTGGGCAGGCTCACCTCCTTCAGCGACAGCGTGAATTGCTCGTTGGTGGCGGGGTTCTCCACGTCCACCGCCCAGGCCAGCGTGCCCATGGTGCTGGTGCGCGGCTCCTCGCGGCTGAACATCGCATCGAGCACCGGCGTGGCACCGCCTTCTTGCAGCGCGCCGAGCTGCTCGCAGCGCCAGCGGATCACCGCCGCCGTGGCGGCCACCACGCCGGGGAACAAACGCTGCTCGCCGCCAGGCGGCATCGGCATCTCGAACGCACGCTCTTCGGCCACCGTGGCCAGCGCGTCCAGCTTCAGCCGCAGCCAGGCCGCGTCATTGGTGCGCAAATCCATCGACAAGGTTTTGGCCACCGCCGCCAAGCCGCGTGGCTGCTCCGCGCCGTTGACCCAGACCTCGAACGGCAGGTTTTTACCGAACAGGCCAGCGTCCGGCCCCTCGGCCGGCAGCTCGCCGACGAACAGCGCGAAGTCGCCATGCGGGTGGCGGATCATGTAGCTCCAGGCCGGATTGCCACCGGGCAGCTCCGGCCGGCTCGGCCAGCGCAGCGACGCCAGCACCGCATGCGGCAGCCGCGTCAGCAACATGCGCTGGTTGCTGCCATCGGCCGACACCGGCTTGAGCGCTTCAGGCACAGTCAGCGGTGCGGTCGGCGGCACGGTCAACGGTGTGGCGTCGACGCTCAGCACCGAGCCCAGAATGCTGTTCGGCCGATAAGTGGCCAAGCCCTTCAGCCCGCTCTTCCAGGCCTGGGTGTAGAGGTCTTGAAAGTCGGCATACGGGTAATCGACCGGCACATTGACCGTCTTGGAGATCGAGGTATCGACGTACGGTGCCACCGCCGCCACCATCGCCGCGTGGTCGGCAGCGCTCAAGGCCAAGGCGGTCACAAAAGCATCGGTCAGAGGTGTGTCGACACCGAACAGGTGGCGGTACAAGCGCCAAGCGTGGTCCTCGACCGCGTATTCCTTGTACGAACCGTCGGCCATGCGCTTCTTGCGCGTGTAGCTCCAGCTGAAGGCTGGTTCGATGCCGTTGGAGGCGTTGTCGGCAAAGGCCAAGCTGATGGTGCCGGTCGGCGCAATCGACAGCAAATGCGAGTTGCGCAGGCCTTGGGCGCGGATCTTGTCCTTCAAGCCTTGCGGCAGGCGCGACGCAAAGTTGCCGCCGGACAAGTACAGGTCGGCATTGAAGAGCGGGAACGCACCGCGCTCCACCGCCAGATCGGCCGAGGTTTCGTAAGCGGCGTTGCGCATCAGCTCGCTGATGTGCCGGGCCATTGCCCGCGCGGCCTCGCTGTCGTAGCGCAGGTTCAGCATCACCAGCGCGTCGCCCAGCCCCGTGAAGCCCAGGCCAACGCGGCGCTTGTTGCGCGCTTCCTGCTGCTGCGCCGGCAAGGGCCAAGGCGTCACGTCCAGCACGTTGTCCAGCATCCGCGTCGCCACCGCGCAAACCTCGGCAAAACCGGCGTCATCAAACGACG
>JBIIVZ010000385.1:0-3313 GCA_044339175.1 Roseateles sp. | reverse complement strand
TGCATGCGATTTCTGAAACCGCTTTCAAAGAGCCTTCATGCTAGGTTAAGAAGTCGATCCCGACAAGGGAATCAACCCAGCCTGCACCTCATTCGGGGGGGCGTGCTTACCCTTGAAAAAGAGGGTTAGCCGTGCATCGCACCGCCTCAGCGTCGTGGCCGGAATCGATACCGAGTCTTGAGCCCATACGGTCCGCTTCAGCAGCAACCCTGAACCGGTTTGTCCTGAACCAGTTCGCCGATCCGGCGAACTGGCCCAAGACATAAAACGATCCACAACACGCGGCCGCACACACCGTTTCTCCGCGAACGCCGGTGCCACCAGGGGCCTGAGTGGCGCTCGGGCGACTGACCGCCGTGGTGCTGCTGCCTTACCGCTTGCCCGCAGATTTATCCGCAGATGGCACAGATGAGCCCCGCTGGCTGGCGAGGCGCTCATCTCTTGCCGCCCAACCGTTCACTTCGACCAATACACCCCGTCGATAAATATCTTCGTCGTGTTGCCCTTGATCGTCGTGTTGCCGGTGGCGTCGTAGACGTCATTCATGACGAAGGGGTTGGTCACTTTGCTCAGGTCGAACTTGGCGTTGGCGGCGCTGTTGCCGTAGGACGGCGCACCGCTGGCCTTGATGGCGGAGATGGGGATGGACACGGCATGCCATTGCCCGTCGTTGAGGTAACCGTAGCCATCGGCGTTCGTGTTGCTGAGCGTCACGTAGGCGTCAAAGGCGGTGGCGGCGCTGCCGCTCAGGAAACCGAAACGCAACTTGCCGGGGTAGCTCGTCTTGATGCTGAAGTTGAGCCGGCCGGTGGATTCGAACTGGCTCAGGTCGGTGGAGGCGTTGTGGGTGGCAAACACGCCCCAGCCGTAGGCGGCGGGTGCGGGGGCGATTTCCAGGAAGTGCAGGCCCTCGGCGGCCAGCGCCGCATCAGCGCCTTCACCGGCAAAGGCGTTGGCGGGGCTGTCCCAGCCAAACCACTGCAAGCCGCTGACGCGCGCTTCGCCGCTGGTCACCGCATCGGCATACAAGGTGTAGCGGTTTGCGGTGATGGTGCTGTTCAGAATCGTCGGCGCAAAAACCGCGTCGCTGGCCTGGTAGCTGCCGGCTTCCCATTGGCTGGCGGGGTAGAGACTCTGGATCACATAACGGGCCTGGCGGTTGACGTTGAACAAGCCCCATTTGTCGTCGTTGGCTTTCCACGGCTCATCAAAGGCTTCAAAGTAAAAGATGCTGACCGGGCCGCTCGGGTTCTTGGTTTTGTTGACCCAGTCGCTCAAGCGGTCGAAGTACATCTTCTGGTTGACCGGGTGGGCGCGGTTGTATTCGCCGTTGCTGGCAATGGCCTTCCAACCGGTTTCGCCGATCAGGATCGGCATGGTCGTCAAGCCCTGGCTGTCGAGGCGGGCCCGCACATCGACAAAATGCACTTTGGCGGCGGCGATGGCTGCATCCATCATGGCGGTGGCGCGGCTGGCCTGAGGGCTGGCCTGTTGCTGCCAATCCCAGCTGGCGACGGCCGGCGGAATGGTTTCGGCCAGTGGGTAGATGTGGATCGAGGCAAAGTCGAGCTGGTCGGTGATCAACTTGGGTGCGCTGGTGTAAAAACCGCGGTCGTCATCGGTGGTGACCGGCTGCGTCACTTGACCGCGTACCGACTTCAAGTAAGCCGCCATCAGGGCGGGCTCGGTCGGCACGAAGGACCAGCTGACCATCGTTTCGTTGCCGACGCTGACGGCCAGCACGATGTCCGGGTATTGCTGCGCCAGTGCCACCGCGCGGCTGGTTTCGGCCCGGTTGAAGGTTTGATTGGCGGCCTTCTGCGCGGCCGACAAACCGCTGGCGCTTTCGCTCAAGATGTAGGCACCGAGCATGACCTTGATGTCCAGGCTGTTGGCCTTGATCACTTGCAGCGTCAGCTTGGCCACATTGTCCGAGCTGTCGAACAACCGGATCATCCGGAAGCCGCCGGTCACCAGCAGCCGCAGGTCTTGCTCGACCATGGCGGCAGTGACCACTTCGGTGTCGCGGTTGGCACTTCTGAACGGCGAGTAGGAGACCGCTTTGCGGCTTGCAAACTCGGCACTGAGCGGACGCAATTGCACGCCGGTGGCCGGCACGGTGCCGCCGCCGCCGCAAGCAGCCAGCAAGCCGGCCAAGCCCAGACTGAAGGCGATGGCGCGGGCGCGGCTGACCCAGCGCTTTGCAGGCACAGGCTGGGAGAAGGCCGGCCGAGCAAAGGCGGGCCGGGAAAAGAACGTGCGGAATTTCAAGGAATTGAGTGTCATGGCTTGATCTCTTGCTGGCGGGTCAGAACGAGTACACGGCACCGAAGCCGACCCAGTTGCCGTTTTTCGTGACCCGGGAATCAACATTGCTGAAGGCCGAATTACCCGGCATCGACAGCGGTGACAGGCCGAGTCGGCCGTAATTCACCAGCCCGGCAAAGCCGTAGAGCTGGAAGCCGTTGTTGAATTGGTAGTTCAGGCCGACCGTGTTGAAGGTGGCTGAGTTGCTCTGCCCGCGCTCACTCGGGTTGTCGGTGCTGGCCTGGCCCAAATGCACCATGCCGGTGGAGGCGACCCAGTTGCCGAAGCGGTAACGCAGACCCAGCATCACATCGATGGAGCTGGCCGGGTAGCCCGGGTTGGCGACGCCGTTCAAGCTGCCGTTCCAGTCCACGTTGAACATGGTGTTCCACTGCGCCGACGCGCCTGGCACGGTGATGACGGCATAGGCACCGCTCCAACGGTTGCGGCGCAGGCCACCGGACACTTCGATTTGCGACGTGACCTGGTAGCGAGCCATCGCCATCGCCATGCTCTGGCCGGAGCCGCCCAGCTTGGCGTCATCGGCCGGGAAGGGCGTCAAGCCGCCAAACGGCGCGTGCGACCAACTGACCGGTTGGCCGTTGCGGGTGTCCTGGTACATCGCATCGATGACCAGATCGCCCCGGTGGTATTGGGCGTAGAACTCCCAGAAGCGGGGCTTGTTGCGCGACCAACCGGACGGGCCCTGGTCGTAGGTGGCCTCTAGCGTCAGGTCGCCGTCCAGCACATCAAGCTGGCGTGAGGTGTAGCGTGCGGCGCTGCCCAGCAGGCCGTAGGCCGCGCCGCTGGAGCCCCACTGATCGGCCAGGCCGACATTGGTGCCGTAGGGGTAGTCGGCCACGCTCCAGGCGCGCGACGTCATCGCACCGACGCGCAAGCTGCCGTAGTCCTCATGGCTGAGCGCGATGTTCTTTTCGTACCACCAGCCGGGGATGTCGACCTTGCCGTCGCGCCAGCGCTGGCTCAGCAAGCCGGCCACCTTCAG